>DASWAW010000380.1:0-19429 GCA_036390955.1 Arthrobacter sp. | reverse complement strand
CGTGCTGTAGCCTCCGAGCACCTTGCCGCAGCTGGATTTCCACCGGAAACCAAGGGGATACGACCGCCGGGAGGCATCCACCTCGGCGGCCAGGGACTTGCCCTCCCGGAGCCACTCCGCCAGCGTGAACGGTTTCATGGTGGACCCGGGTTCAAACCCGCCGGCGCCATTCAGGTCATTGCCCTTGGCGTCCTTGGCATCGACGTTGAAGTTCAGCTGGGTATCAAACTTGCCGGGTTCGGGGAGGAACACCGTGTTCTGCGCCATCGCTAGAATCTTTCCGGTGCCCGGCCCGATGGAGACCAGGGATGCGCCCCACTTGTCCGGGTTGGCTCCGGCCGTGGCGTCGACCTGCGCCTGTGCCGCCGCCTGCAGCCGGCTGTCCAGCGTGGTGGTGATGGTCAGGCCGCCGCGGTAGAGCCTTTTCATGCGCGTTGCCAGGTCGACTCCATAGACCGGGTTGTTGAGGATGAGGTGCGAGACGTAGTCGCAGAAGTACGGCGCCATCTCCGCGCCGGCGCACCCCTGCTTTGCGGGCGTGATCTTCAGGTCGACACCGCTGGCGACGGCGGCGTCATGATCAGCCTGGAGGATTTTTCCCTCGCTGAGCATTTTGTCCAGGACCTGGTTGCGCCGCTTGATGGAGTTTTCCGGATTGGTGGTGGGGTCGTAGAAGTTGGGGCTGTTGACCAGGCCGGCGAGCAGTGCGGCCTGCGGCAGGGTGAGGTCCTTGGCGGAGGTGCTGAAGAAATGCCGGGCGGCGGCCTCAATGCCGTACGCGTCCCGGTTGAAGAACACGATATTGAGGTAGCCCTCAAGGATCTGGTCCTTGCTGTATTTCTTTTCCAGCTCGAGGGCGAGCTTCATCTCCCGCACCTTGTCGCCGATGCTTTTCTGCCCGCTGAGGATGACCTGATCGCCCCGGTCCGCCGACAACAGGGACTCGTTGATCACGTTGGTGACGTACTGCTGGGTCAGCGTGGATGCGCCCTGTCTGCCGCCGCCGGTCAGATTGGAGGTGAGCGCCCGGAGAATGCCCTGGGGGTCGACACCGGCGTGCTGGTAGAAGCGGCTGTCCTCGATGGCGACAATTGCGTCCCTGACGTAGGGGGACATCTGGTCCAGCCGGACTTTTACGCGGTTCTCCGCGAAGAACGTGGCGATGGGCTTCCCGTCCGCACTCAGCACCCTGGTGGACTGCGACGGCGGATCAACCGCCAGCTCAGCGGGGAGGTTGTTGAAGAAGGTGATTGACCTGCTGACGGCAACGCCGGCAGCAGCGACGCCGGGGACCGCCAGGCTGGCGACCAGAACACCGCAGATCGCACTCACTGTGAAGAATCCGAAGACCCTCCAAAGGGCCGCGGCCACACGAGATCCGATTCGTTGCTTCGGCGCCATGTTTGTCCATTTATCGCGCTCAAGATGTGTGCCCAGAATACGCCGGAACGGCACCGAACGGCCAGCGGGGGGAGGGCTCGGGCGGGGACCCTGAAAGCGACGACAAGGCCCCGGTGGACAACGCCCTACCTGTCAGCCAGGTACGACAGCGCGGCAAGGACGTGGGTTTGAACACCCACGGACAGGGTCGGGTCCATCACCGGGGCGAACAAGGGGGAGTGGTTCGCCGGAATGTCCTGTGCCACCGTTCCCCCGGCAGCCGCTGCCCGGTACGCCTCGGTGTCGGCTCCGCCGATGAGCCAAAAGGTGTAAGGCACGCTGAAGGCATCCGGAATGCGGCTGAAGTCCTCGGACGCCGTCTGCCGCTCCGCCTGGTGCACCGCGTCCGGACCGAAATGGGCAGTAAACGCGGCCCGCACCCGCGCCGTCACGGCCGCGTCGTTGCTGGTGAGCGGGAACTGGTTGTAGTACTCGAAATCAGGTTCGCGGGGCGCTCCGGCGGCGGAGCACTCGCCCCTGACGATCCGTTCGATCGCGGCGAGCACGCTGGCCCGGACCTGGTTGTCATAGGCGCGGATGTTCAGCAACAGCGTGGCGCGGTCCGGAATGATGTTCGACGTCGTCCCGGCGTGGAGCGCGCCAACGGTCACTACGGCGAACTCGCCCGGTTTTACCTCCCGCGCCACGATTGACTGCAGCCGGAGCACGATCGAAGCGGCCAACACCACCGGGTCCACGGACATGTGCGGCATCGACCCGTGCGCACCCTTTCCGTACACGGTGATTTTGAGCGAATCGCCGGCCGAGAGGACCGGTCCTTCCGCCGTGGCAACCGTCCCCGCCGGCAGCGGCATCACGTGCTGCGCGAGGGCGACGTCGGGCCGTGGAACCTTGGTGATGAGGCCGTCGTCGACCATTGCCTGGGCCCCGGCCCCGATCTCCTCAGCCGGCTGGAAAAGCGCGATATAAGTACCGGACCAGGCGGCGCGTCCGTCCGCCATCAGCTTCGCCGCGCCGAGCAGGGCACTGACGTGCAGGTCGTGCCCGCAGGCGTGCATGACCCCGGTCACCGTCGACGCGTAGGGCAAGCCCGTAGCTTCCGCGACGGGAAGCGCGTCCATGTCGGCGCGGGCAAGGACCGTGGGGCCATCTCCGTTTACGAGCACACCGACGACGCCGGTGCCTCCCACCCGACTCACCGAATAGCCGAACGCAGCGAGCTTGTCCTCGACGGTCTGTGACGTCCTGTGTTCTTCGAGGCTCAACTCGGGGTGCCGGTGCAACTCGGTATACGTTTCGCGGATCCAGCCGAGTTCGGAATCCAAGCCGGCCAGGACTGTGTCGGAACTGCTCATGCGCTGCTCGCTCTCAGAGTTCCGAAGCGCCTGGGCAGTGCGGGCGCAACTGGCAGCACCAGCTTAGACCCGGTCAGTGCGTGCACATCGACGTGCCATGCGCACCCGCCTGGGTGCGGCACCCCAGCCGGGGCATCGTGGGTGATGAGGAGGTCAATTATTGCTTCCGCCTCCGGGACACCGCGGGCTAGCATGGCGGCATGAGTCGATTGCGTCGAAGCGGTCTTCTGATTGTTGCCACGCTAATTGCTGGCCTTGCGACAGCCGCGCTCACCGGGTGCTCCGGTCCCGCTTCGAAATCTTTCGAGGGCAGTTGGGGGCAGACCGGTATTGGTCAGCCCAACCTCACAATTACAGACGACGGCTCCTTCCAAGGAACAGACGGCTGCAATCATCTGACGGGCAAAGGATCGATTTCGGGCGATGCTTTCGGCTTCGGCCCAATCGCGTCCACTTCCATGGCGTGCAGCGATGTCGATACGTGGTTATCGCATGCGGTCACCGCCAAAGTGGATGGGAGTGTGCTTGTCGTTTATGAGAAGGGTGGCCCCAAAATCGGAACGCTGCCCAAGCAGTGACCTGCCGTCAGCCCTCACGGTTCTTGTCCAGAACCGTGACGTCCAGTGGCATGCGGTTGACGCGGCGGAGGCGTCCTGCCAGCACGTTGCGTACCCCGCGGGTCACCATGGTGGTCTTGGTCAGATACCGGAACTCGGCGGCGTCCGAGGTGACGAGGTCAAGGAGGGGGCGCGCGGCGTCGTCGGGGGTCTGCCCCCACAATCCGACGACGACCTGCAGGCCGCCCAGCCGATGCTCGTACCCGGGCTGGGACGTGACGTGCCCCAGCATGTCCGTCATCACCAGGCCCGGGTTCATGCCGTGCACCCTGACGCCGGTGCCCCTGGTCTCCAGCCGCAAGGTCTCGGTGAACTGGCGGACCCAGCGCTTGCTCGACGCATACGCGTTCTGCAGCGCCACCGGCCCCTGGTCGCCGTGGCCGTAGACGTTGACGAGGTCGCCGCGGCCCTGGCCGAGGAACACCGGCAACGCCACCCTGGAACCGTGAAAAGTGCCCAGGATGTTCGTGCGCACCACCCGCGTGAAGTCCTCGACCGGCGTGGACGCCGTGGGCCCGAAGACACCGGAGGCTCCGGCGTTGTTGACCCAGATGTCGAGCGGCCCGCGGCTGAGGGCCTCGTCGCGCAGGGCCTCGACGTCGGCCAGTTCACCGGTATCGCAGTGACGGCCGGACGCTGCGATCCCTTCCGCCTGGAGCAGCTCGACGGCGGCCGCGACGTCGGCGGCCGACCTGGACGTCAGCACCACCGTCGCGCCCTGATGCCCCAGCAGCCGGGCCAGGGCAAACCCCAGGCCGCGGGTCGAGCCGGTCACGACCGCCACGCGTCCGCGGAGGACGTTTCGTTGTGAATCCATGCTTCTCTCCTACGCGCAGCGGCCGAGGAGGGCAAGAGCCCGCGTAAGGCGACGGTTCCGAAGTGCCGGCCGGCGAGGTGGATGCCCGCGCGTGAACCGGCGCCGTCTACCGGCCGCCGAGCTCGGCGTTTTCCGGCGTGGCTGCGCCGGTTGCCGCCGGGGTGGTGGCCGCCGCGGTGATCAGCGCGGACATGACTTCGACGGCGTCATCGTTGGAGAGCCCGTTGTGATGGCACAGTGATCGCCAGGTCCAGAAGGAAACCGCGTGGCTGAGGGTGGCGGTTAACTTGCGAGTCCTGTTCGGCTCGGGAAATGGCTCCAGAAGAATGTCCCGGAACTGGGCGTTCCTGGCCTCGAGGCCTGTGCGGTGTGTTTGCGGGAGCGCATCCCAGTCCCCGTAGATTCGGGTGAGCATGGCCGCGCCGTCGCGGTAGAACCGGTACAGGTCGGACAGGCCGACGGTCAGGCGTTCGAGGGGGTCACCGTGCCGGGACCATTCCGCGGGGTCCGGCAGTTGCTGTTGTGAGAGCCAGTGCGAGGAGCAGGCGGAGAATAATGCCTCGTCATCGGGGAAGTGCCGGTAGACCGTCAGCCTGGTGACCCCGGCCCGCTCGGCGACACCCGCGATCGTGGTGCGGGCCGGTCCCACGGACCCGTGCAGGGCCACAGCCGCGTCGACGATGCGCTGGTGGGTGCCGCTTATCTTCTCGGTCCTTTTACTCATTTCGTAGCGGCGGCTTTTGGATGAACGGTCATGTTCACTCAATGTATTGACTCTGTTCCTTCCCGGGCGGAAAATTTCAGTACACACTATTGTATATCGAAATTGGGAAGGTGGTCTGTGATGGACCTTGGGAGAGCTCCGCGGTTGACTGTCGTGCAGCCGGGCCAGGGGCGGGAGGGCAGTCTCGGCTCGATCGGGGTGGTCTTCAAGCTCTTCGGCGAACACACCAATGAACAGATCTCAATTGTCGAACATCCGTTCCCCGTCGGGGCTCTGGTCCCCCCGCACACTCATTCAAGGGAGGACGAGTACTCGATCGTCATCGAAGGCGAGATCGGGTTCCGGTCCGGCGATCGTGAGGCGGTGCTGGGAGCAGGGGGCTACATCACGAAACCGCGGGGGGAGCTCCACACGATGTGGAACGCCGGCAAAGTTCCCGCGCGGATGATCGAGATCATTAGCCCGGCCGGGTTTGAGCATTTCTTCTGGGGACTCGCCGATCACTTCGAGGCGGGTCCGCCGGATCCCGAGGTCATCGGCAAAATGGCCGCAGAATTCGGACTTCAGTTCGGCGAGCCGCCCTGGCTGCCCGACATCATCGCCCGCTACGGGCTAACACCTCCAATGGGCTGACAGGAGCGGGACATGGACATCCCGGCTTCCCGTCAGCGGCCCAAGCCGGGCGGCAGCGGCATCGTGCCCCGGAATCCGGTGTCTCCCGTCGCAGCCATGGGCGGCACTGTCATCGGGCTGCATGTGGTGGGCTGGGGCATGCTGGTGTTCAGTGTTGTTCCGCAGAACCTGCACATCAGCTCCACGCAGGTCTTCGGCGTGGGTGTCGGGGCGGGCGCGTATCTGCTTGGCATGAGGCACGCGTTCGACGTCGACCATATTGCGGCCATTGATTGCACCACCCGTAAGCTCCTGGGCGAAGGCCGCAAGCCACTATCTGTCGGCTTCTGGTTCTCGCTCGGACATTCCAGCGTTGTCTTCGGCCTGTGCGCGCTACTGGCCGCCGGCGCTCAGTATCTGGGTGGCCTGCTCGGTGAGGACGCCTCACGGGCGCGCGAAGCCCTGGGATTCGTTGGCTCGGTCATCTCAGGAGCTTTCCTCTATATTCTGGCGGCACTCAACGTGGCCGTCCTGCTCCGCACCATGACGGAATCACGCGGGGTCCGCGACGGACACCCGGCGGATCCGGCGGGCGGTTCCCCCACCGGCGTGATGGTCCGAATCCTCCGGCCGGTCATGCAGAGCATCAAGCGGCCCTGGCAGATGTACGTAGTGGGAATGCTTTTCGGCCTGGGCTTCGACACCGCCACGGAGGTGACCCTGCTTGTTGTGGCGGTGGGCGCGGCTACAACGGCGCTTCCCTGGTACGCCGTCCTCATCCTGCCGACGCTCTTCACCGCCGGTATGTGTCTGTTGGACACCTTGGACGGGTGGTTTATGAATTTCGCCTACGGCAGGGCGTTTTCCGGACCGGACCGAAGGCTGAAGTACAACCTGGTACTAACGGGACTCTCAGCGGCTGTCGCCCTGGCCATTGCGACAATGGAAGTGATGTCGCTGACGTCGGTGGGCAGCGCCGCTGCCGGCCGGGTGGCAGTCGGGACGGGCAGCCTCGATCTCACCGGAATGGGTTATCCGGTGGCCGGCCTTTTCATATTCGTCTGGCTCGTGGCGGTCTGCGCCGGGAAGTTCCACGGCGGCAGGAAGCCTCGGGCACCGCGGACTTCCGGTCAACGGCCGGCCCGTGCAGCTACTTCCAGGCCCTGACGTAGTCGACCTTCACTATGGAGGCGTTGCCGTAAACGGTGCTGGTGTTGGCTTTGCCGACATTCAGGACGAGGTACTGCAGGGCGTTGCCGTCGTCCGTGCGGAATGACTTGACCCTGACCCCGTCCACGTAGACCTCGGAGAGGTTGGTTTTCCGCCACAGGCCGTAGGTGTGGAACTTCTCGCCCCAATAGCCCGGGATCGCCCCCTGGGGGTGAGCTCCGGAGCTGGAGTGGTAGTTGGAGGTTAGCTTTCCCTTGATCACTTCGGCGATGTCGTTCTCGCCTGTTGCCGGCCAGGATTGCCCGGTGGTCCACCAGGAGGGAAAGTTGTGAAGCACCTTTGCCTTGCCGGGGAAGGAGATGCGGGCCTCCACGTAGCCGGTCCGGAACTCATAACCCGTCCTGGCGGCGTCCTTGGGGTTCGACGACACAAGGGCGCCGGTGCCGGCGTTCGAGAGTTTCAGCGACAGGTGCCCGCCGCCGACGGAGACGTTTGCGGGGTCGGTTTTTACTCGGTTCGCCCGGCTGCCGCCGAACCAGGAACGGGACCACTTGTTCGTGTCGAGGGTGGTTCCGTTGAACTCATCGCCGAAGGTCTGGGTCCACGCACCGGGGACCCCCACGGGCATCTGCGCGGACTGGATCGCGGCCAGCTGCGTGGCAGCAGCAGCAGGGGCTTCCGCGACGCTGGATTCCGGGGGTGCGGTCTGCGCGGCGACGGCGCCGGGGGCTGCGGGGAAGGACAGCGCGGCCCCCACCGCCATAGCGGAAAGCAACCTGCTGAGTCTCTTCATGGCTACTCCTGGAGCTCACCTCGGGCGTGGTTCCCCCGTGCGGGCACCAGATTCGTGCCAGCGGTCTGCATGACGGCGTCTAGCGGATTCCTTAATTCAATGTCCGGCCGGCTGTCCTCGACAGGGCCGAAGGTCATCGGGTACGCCTGTGCAATCCCGCGCGCCCGGAGCATACTGAGGCATGACCGACAGCAGCGAATTTCTGGCATGGGTCAAATCAGCGCTGTACCAAGCGGAACTGGCCCTACACAACGGCGACTCGTCCCCGCGCCGGGCGATCTGGTCCCGCAACCAGCCCGTGAGCATCCTGGGTGCGTGGCGCAATGCCTACGGGCTGCAGGAAGTGGACGAGGCCTTCACAGCCCTTGAGAAAACCTTCTCCGACTGCACGTCCTACGTGTTCGAATTGCAGGCCTACGATGTGATCGGTGACATGGCCTACACCGCGGGCCTGGAACACATCTCAACGTCCGTCGACGGACAGCCGCGCAGCTACACCCTCCGTGCCACCCAGGTCTATCGACGCGAAGGCGGCGAATGGAAGGTGGCCCACCGCCATGCCGACACGGTGACCGAATGATGGAGCGGCAGCGGACAGTTCAGGACAAGATTCCTGCCAAGTCCTAGGGCATCGCCGGGCGGTCGCCCTCGCGCAGCCAGTCGTCAAAGAAGATATCCAGCTGCTGGCCCGAGGCCTGTTCCATGACGGCCTCGAAGTCCTGAGTCGTCGCCGTCGAGTCGTTGAAACGGGTCAGCCACAACCGGGCGCCCGCGAAGAACGCCGGGTCGCCGATCTTTGCCCGCAGCGCGTGGAGGGCCGCCGCACCGCGGAGGTAGGTCTGGCCGGCGAACAGGTTGTCACGGCCCGGGTCGGTAATGTTCAGCGCCCAGCGGTCGTCCCCATCGAGGTACGCCACCGCGTCCGCGAACTGCTGCGGCATGGTCGCCGTGCCCTGGTGCTCGGCCCACAGCCATTCGACATACGTCGCCCAGCCCTCGTTCAGCCAAATGTCCCGCCAATCGGAGGGGCTCACGGCGTTGCCGAACCACTGGTGCCCCAGCTCGTGCACCACCGTGTACTCGTTCGCCACTCCCGAGTAAACCGGCCGCGTCTGCGTTTCCAGCGCGTACCCGACCGTGTCGTCGTCGACAATCGCGCCGAACGCCTCGAACGGGTACCGCCCGAACAGGCCCTCCAGGAACGAGATCATCTGCGGCTGCAGCGCGAGCGACGCCTCGGTTTCCTGCAGCGCCGCGCCCGTCACGCCCGCATCGATTGCATTGATGACCGGCAGCCCGCGCGGGCCGACGTCGTACGACAGGTCAAAGTCACCAACGCCCGCCGTCGACAGGTAGCTGGCCATCGGGTCCTTGGCCTTCCATGTCCACGTCGTCCAGCCGGCCTTCGTCGCCGGCCGGCCGGAAGGCAGACCGTTCGCCACGGCGGTCTTTCCCTCCGGCACAGTGATGCGGAACGTGTATGTCGCCTTGTCCTCCGGGTCGTCGTTTACGGGGTACCAGGTCGCCGCACCCTCGGGCTCGTTGACGACCATCGCGCCGTCCGCGGTGGTGACCCACCCGTACAGTGCGCCGGTGGTGTCAAGCGGCCGGCCGGTGGTCCCGCCGTACTCGATGACGATCGTCGTCGTCCGCCCGGCCTTTAGCTTCGGTTGCAGACCGATCGTCAGTTCCCAGACGCGGTTCGCGTCGTCCTGCTCCTGGGACCACGCGGCCTGGTCCTGGCCCGGCGGCTTTCCGTGCGTCGCGGCTTTACCGTCGACCGTGACCGACGTGACTTCGAGGCCCCGCAGGTCGAAGTTAAGCGACTGCAGGTCCTGCACTGTGCGGAGCGTGATGGTTGCGACGCCGCTGAGCTGGCCCTCGAGCACCGAGGCGTCTGTTGGCGGGGCGTAACGGAGTGCGAGATCGTAGTGCAGGACGTCGTATCCGCCGTTGCCGGCGTACGGGAAGTACGCGTCGCCGCTGCCGGCAGCGCCCGCCGTGTAACTGGATTTTCCGGGGTCAGGGGCGGCTTGTGCCGTGCCGCTGATCGCTGCGACAGCTCCGGCCGCCAGCACCACGGCAATCGAAATGTGGCGCAGGTGTCCATTCCTTTGCCTCCTGGTCACCGCCTGCCGGCCGCACTGCGGTGGAACGTCGACTTTCATTCCGTCGGCCGGGCTTTGGTTTGCCATCATCTGCCGGTTCTTTCGTGCTCGGAGGTCTGGACGTTCACGGTTGGTCACCGCCCCGGGCCGGCGGAGAGCTGTGTAGGCACGGGGACTGGGGAATGCCGATCATTGTCCTTGCGGCACCTTCGGAAAACCTTGGACCCCCCAGTCCGGGCACGCCGGGGAGCTGGGGACCCGCAGCGGGGAGAACCTAGAGCCGGATACAAACGGTCCGGGAGCCGGCGGCATCCGTTTCCACCGTGGCGCGGACGGAAGTGTAGTCCTTGATGTGCAGGACCCCGTGGGGGAGCGGGCCGGTATTCGGGCCAACGGCCACCGTGCGGATGCCTGCTGCAAGGCCGGCCGCGATTCCGGCCGGCGCATCCTCGAAGACGAGAGCGTGCGCAGGATCTACCCCCAGCAGTTCGGCCGCCCGCAGGTACCCTTCCGGGTGCGGCTTGCCCCGGGTGATCACGTCAGCGGTGACAACCGTCGCGGGCATTCCCAGACCGGCGGCAGCCATGCGGATCTCTGCCAGGATCCGGTCGGCCGACGTCACCAGGGCAACGGCGTTGCCGGGCAGGGTGCTCAGGAGTTCAGCTGCGCCGGGCAGCGGCACAATCCCCTCGATCCGGACGCGTTCAAGGGCGCCAAGCTCCGCAGCCAGCGCTTCGATGTCCGCACCTGCCGGGGCGAACCTGCGGACAGTGTCGATGGCCTGGACGCCGTGTGAGGTCCGCAGGATCTCGGCGGAGTCCAGGCCGTAGCGGGCCGCGAACTCGCTCCAGACCTGTTCCACAATGGATGTGGAATCCACCAGGGTGCCGTCCATGTCGAAGAGGACAGCGCGGCAGGTGAGGGTGCGGAGAACAGCGGGTGCGGGCATAGCTCTGATTCAATCATGGGTCATGGGTCATGGGCCAAGGGGCCGGTGTATTCCACTTCAGGGGGCGCAGAACTGGCATCCGGCCCACATGGTCAGTACCGTCGGAAGTAGAAGTCCGCGAGCAGGCAGGGGCACCCATGAGCGAGAACCGCAGGAACAGGCACAAAGGCGCGGGCGGGAAGTCCGGCTCCGGCACCCGTTCGTCCGCACCCCAATCGCTGAGCGCTGTCCGGGCCGACCGTGCCGTGGACGCGCTCACCCCGGCATTTGTCCGCTGGTTCGAGGAGGTCTCACCCGGCTCGGCGGTTGCCGCCCTGGAATGCCTGGAGCCGATCAAGGCCGTCCTGGGCCGCTACATGGACACCACGGCGGCGGCCGACGTGACGAACCTTGAACCCTTTGGATTGTCAGTTGCCGTGTCGGACGAAATCCTGGCCAACTTGGACGACGCCGGAGAAGATGCCGACGCCACTGCCGACGAGGCGGGTGTCCTCGAGAGCACCACGTACGTCATTCACTCCGTCGGCGCCTTTGTCGAATTCCTCGTCGAGACGGGCCGGTGGACCGGCTCAGCGGATCAGCTGGCGGCAGTCATGGACTTCCTCGATACCACCGGGGAAGACGACGGCGGCGCTGGTTTCATCGACGTGCCGCAGATCCCTGATGAGGAGGCCCTGACGGTCTTCTCCGAACTGCCGCTGATCCAGCGGGCCACGGCGTTGCTTCGGTGGATCGGAGAGGGGAAGCCCGTCACGGCCACCGGTGCGCTCCGCTTGCGGGACATCGAAGCGGCTGCTGCCTGCGTCGGCGTCACCGTCAGGGGTGCCGCGCAACGGTCCGGCTCCCCGCTGCCGGGCACCGCCGGTTCCGAGGGCCCCGTGCCCACGGTCCGGAGCATGTACGAGGTGCCGCTGCTGGCCCAGCTCTGGACCACGCTGGAAGCGGCCGAGTTCATTGAGATCAAGTCGACGAAGGTTGTTCCCACGGCAGATTCCGGTGTGTTCCTGGCCGGGGGGCCGTCGGAGCGGCTGGAGGAACTGGTGTTCTTCGTTGACCAGTTCCTGGACACGGCGGTGCTCGGAGGGGATCCGGCGCAGCCATGGGAACGGACGCTCTCGGCAATGCAGGCATCGCTCCTGCTCGCGGCGGCAACGGCGGAACCGCCGGAGAAGGCGCGCCTGCTGGCGGCCCCGGAGCACTCACCCGAAGCGGAACGGTCGATGGCCGCCCTGTTGAACGCCGTGGCCATGACCCGTCTGGAGGAGCTCGCGGATCTGGGGCTGCTGACCATCGACACCCACTTCCGGGTGCCGCCAGCCCTCATCCGGTGCATTGCGAATGTCTTCGACGACGACTTGGTCCTGGCTGACCTGGGGCTCGGGCACGCCTCAGACGACGCCGAGTTCGAGCCGACCGCGCAGAGCTATACAGTTCCGGAGACAACCCCTCCGAACCCGGCATTGGCCGCGGTCCGGGAAGCGCCACGGCCGTCCAAGACGCCGATTCTGCAGCTGAAAATCATGCTCAACAATTCGAAGCCGCCCGTCTGGCGGCGTGTCCTGGTTCCTGCCGGCATGCCGCTTCCTCAACTGCACCAGGTGATCCAGGCGCTGTTCGGCTGGTTCGATTACCACCTGCACGAGTTCCGGACCGGCGGAATCCGCGGGCCCGCCTATGCGCCGGTGAACCTGGCCGGTGACAACGACTCTTACGGCGATGCCTCCCGCGATGAATCGAAGGTGACCATAGGCGAGCTGTTGCCGGCCGCGGGCAGCACCTTGAGCTACACATACGACTTCGGCGACAACTGGGTGCTCGCCATCAAGGCGGAGAAAGTCCTGCCGGACGACGACGGCGGGCAGCTCCCGCGGTGCACCGCCGGGCGCGGTGCCGCACCGGCCGAGGACAGCGGCGGCACCTGGGGCTGGGCAAACGTCGTCCAAGCCGTCAATGATCCACGCCACGAGGAACACAAGGAGTACCGGGAATGGCTGGGAATGCTGCCGGGCGACACGCTGGACCCCAAAGCTTTTGACGTGGACGAGGCCAACAAGGACCTGGCTGACCTTTTCTGACGGCTGACGCCGCTCTGGAGGGCCTTGTTTCACCCCGTTCCCAAAGGCATGCGCCCGGACTACCATCCCGTCATGACAGCAAAACTCTTCGCCTACCTCAGCTATCCGGATGCACCGGCTGCACTGGAATGGATGGAGCGGGTCGGGTTCAACGTCGTCCGACGCCACGACGACGATGCGGGCCAGGTCCTTCACGCTGAGGTGCGCCTTGGTGACGCCGTGCTCATGGTGGCGAGCAACTACGCCGCGTACGAGCGGCCCGCTCTGGTTGGGCGATCCACGGGCCAGGGGCTCTACCTGCTCGTCGACGACGTCGACGTTTTCTACCGAAATGCCGTTGCCGCAGGGGCAACCAGCGTGATCGAGCCCGAAAGCACTGGCTGGGGTGCCAGGCGCGCACGGGTGCTGGACCCTCAAGGGCGGGAGTGGAGTGCGGGGACCTACGAACCAGGGGTCCTGTTCTAGCTGGCGCCCCGTCGCCAGTGCCCGACGCGCCGCATGCCGAAGGTGCGCGCGGACCGGCACCCTTGCGGGGCGGCACGAACATTCGGACCATTGTCCTTATGAGCATCGGACGCAAGGCCGCGGTAGTGGCCGGGTTGGCAGCTCTCGTCTATGGACGCTGGGTGCGCCCCCGGCTGATGCGCTGGGGCGCCAGCGATGAGGAAGTCGCCGGCCCCTATCCCGGTGCGGAAGTTGTCCCCGACGGGCAGCGGGCGGCGACGATGGCCGTCACGATAGACGCTCCACCGGACCAGGTCTGGCCGTGGCTCGTCCAGATGGGCGGGGACCGTGGAGGGTGGTACTCCTGGGACCGCCTCGACAACGCCGGGCGTCCCAGTGCCCGGGAAATCCATCCGGAGTGGCAGGACATCGGCGTCGGTGACTACCTGAAGTTCTGGGCCACCGGCCGCCGCCTGGTGGACTCATATGCCGTTGCCGTCCTGGACGAGAACCGGTTCCTGGGGCTGCACGGTTTGAGCGACCTGCGGGGCCGAAGCCTCGATCCCAAGCAGCCCCGGCCACCGGCCTACATTGAAGGGCTATGGGGGTTCCGGCTAAGCGAGCTCCCTGGCGGCCGCACACGGCTGGTTATCGGCGGCTATCAGGCCATCCGGCCCCGATGGCTTGAACGCTTCGTCTTCTATTGGCTCTACATCCCGGTCGTCTGGGTGATGCAGGCACGCATGTTGGCTGTCCTCAAGCAGAGAATCGAACAAGCTGCCCATTCACAGGCTTAGGCCGCAAAGCGGGGGCGCGGTGCCCCCGCCAGATGCCGGCGTCCCCGCCGGTCCGGCCGGGATCGCCCCGGATGGCAGGCAACCAGTGGGCCCCGCCGCCCGGATCCCCGGACCACGCATGTCGCGGCGGAAGCCCCGACTGCCTGTCACTGGTCCGCGTAAATCCCATTGACCGGTGACTATCACCGATATATCGTTAACTATCGCCAATGGATCGGCGCCCAGCAGAGGAACCGATCGGCGCCCAGCAAGGGATAGAACAGACCACCACAGTTCTGACTGGAAGGACGATGCCGTTATGAAAGGCATTCACGACAACAATTTCACCGACGGCGGACCCGAAATGGGACCCTTCGATCGGGGCAGGAGACACCGTGGACCCCACGGACACGGCGGGTTTGGACCGGGCGGCCGCGGGTTTGGGCCAGGCTTTGGCCCAGGTTTTGGACCCGGATTTGGACCCGGAGGTTCACGCCGGGCGAACAAGGGAGATGTACGTTCGGCCATTCTTTCCCTCCTGGCCGAAGCACCCTCCAACGGCTACGGGCTGATCAAAACCATCGCGGAGAAAACGTCGGGATCCTGGCGTCCTAGCCCGGGCTCCGTCTACCCGACACTGCAGCAGCTCGTTGATGAAGAACTCATCACCCCCGTCAGTGAAGGCCGCCGCACCGAGTTCACTCTCACTGAGGCGGGGATGGCTTACGTGAGCGAGCATGCCGATGAATTGGACAACGCGTGGAACACCGACCCCGCCGGGTCCGGTCCGGCATTTCATCACAGCGTGGGAAAGCTTATGGGAGTCATCCACCAATTCCGTTTCTCGGCCACCGATGAACAACGAAATGCCGCGATGGAAAAACTCGATGAGACCCGCCGCGCGCTCTACCGCATCCTCGCCGACTGAGCTCCGTCACTCCGGACCCCTGATCGGGAGGAACGCGATGACGCCAGGGGCTCCGCCGCCCCGGCGCGCGGTTGATCTGTTGCGCGCACTTGGGGTGCGGAACTTCGCACTCTTTTGGACGGGCCAGCTGATCTCCGGTACAGGCACCTGGATGCAGATGGTGGCGATGGCCTGGCTGGTGCTGGACATCAGCGGGTCAGCAGCCGTCCTGGGCTTGGTGACCACTCTGCAGTTCCTGCCGCTGCTGATGTTCGTGCTGCCGGCAGGAGTCCTGGCCGATCGCTTGCCGAAGCGGCGAATAATGCTGGCGGCCCAGGCGCTCGCTACGGTGCAGGCGCTGGTGCTGGGCTTCCTGGCGCTGACCGGGTCACCGCAGATCTGGCAACTGGGCCTTCTGGCATTCACCCTTGGAGTGTCCAACGCGTTCAACAATCCTGCACAGCAGGCGTTTGTCCCCGAGATGGTGGGCCCCACCCTGGTCCCGGATGCCGTGGCGATGAACAGTGTGCAGTTCAATTCCAGCCGGATGATCGGGTTCGCCCTGGGCGGATTGGTTGTGGCGCATTTTTCGGCCGCAGCCGTCTTCTTCATCAACGCGGCCAGCTTTGCCGCGGCACTGGGCGCCCTGCTGGCACTCCGGACCGGCGAGCTTCGCCTCTCCCGGAGCGAGCCGGCCCGTCACGGCGCCCTGCGGGAGGGTCTGCGGTACGTCATCCACACGCCCGCTGTTCTTTTTGTCCTCGGGGCACTGGCCGTGGTGGGCACCTTCGGCTACAACTGGCCGGTCGCAGCGCCGCTGCTCGCCCGCGATGTCCTGAACGTGGAGTCCGTCGGCTTCGGCGCGCTGATGTCAGCATTCGGTGCCGGATCACTCGTCGCCGGGATCGGCCTCGTCGTCTTTGGCGGCAGCAACGACCGGCGGATGATCATCTCGGGCGGCGCACTCGCGCTGATATTGATCCTCCTGGGCATCTCACGGTCATACCCGGTGAGTCTGGGGCTCATGGCGCTGGCGGGACTCAGCGGCACGGTGTTCACTACGACGGTAAACACCCGTCTCCAGGAACTCGCGCCCGACCGGCTTCGCGGCCGGGTCATGAGCCTGTTCGTACTCCTGCTCGCCGGCACGACGCCGTTCGGTTCGGCCCTGCTGGGATTGGGTGCGGAGGCCTTTGGCGTCTCGGCCACCATCGTCGGATTCGGCGCCATCACCGCGGCGGGCCTGGCCGGCCTGCTCCTCCTTCGTGCCAGGAAAGACAGCACTGTCCCTCCCGGGCATCAGCAGTCCAACTAGCGCCGCCCGTCCTTTCGGGCGGCGCTCTTCGGCGAGGAACTCTCGGAGGTGTCCAGTGCCTCCGCGATAATCTGCACGAGGTGGCGGGAGTCGCGGCCGGCCAGATCGGCGACCTGCGTCCGGCAGGAGAACCCGTCGGCCAGGATGGCCCGATCCGGGGCAGCCGTGATCTTGCCCAGAATGCCCTGTTCGGCTATGGCCACAGACACTTCATAGTGGCCTTTTTCCATGCCGAAATTGCCGGCGAGGCCGCAGCATCCACTGGAGATGTCCACGTCGCAGCCCATGGACTTGAGAAGTTCCAGATCCTTCCCGTACCCCATGACGGCGTTTTGATGGCAGTGAGGTTGCGCAAGAATCCGTTGTTCGCTTGCAGGCGGTTGCCAGTTGATGGACGTCAGGAATTCCGACACGGTCTGTGTCCTGGCGGAAACCTGCCCGGCGCGTTCATCGTCGGGCAGCAATTCGAGCAGGTCAGAGCGGAGCACTGCCGTACAGGATGGTTCGAGCCCGATGACCGTCCTGCCGTCGGCTACATGCGGGTGCAGGACGTCAAGGGTCTTCCTGAGCGCAGCCTTGGCCGCGGTCAGCTGTCCTGTTGAGATCAGAGTCAATCCGCAGCATGCGCCGGGGCCCGCTATCTCGATGTCACATCCCGCAGCCTGCAGCACCTTTAGTGCGGCAATGGGGACATCGGGGCTCAACGCGTCAGAGAACGAATCCACCCAGAGCAGGACCCGGTGGGGAGGTGCCGCTGTGTGCCGGGCCGGGCCGCCTGCCGCCACCGGGATACGCGCTGTGTTAGGAGTTGCGGGCTGAAACTTCACCAGGGAGTGGAACGGCGCTTTGGGAAATGCCGGCAGGGACCGGCGGGGGTCGGCACCGGCCAGCCGCAGCATGGTCCGGCGGATAGCACCGATGGACGCGGCCTTGTTAACCAGGGGACCGAACGGGCCGATCAGTCCCAGCCAGGTGGGCAGCCGGCCGAGGGTGTAGTGGCTGAGCGGACGCAGGCGGCCCTTGTAGCTCTGGTGGAGTGCCTCCGACTTGTACATCGCCATGTCGATGCCGGTGGGGCAGTCGCTGGCGCACGCCTTGCAGCTCAGGCACAGATCGAGGGCCTCGTGGACTTCCGGGGACTTCCAGGACATGTCCACCATGCCGCCGTTGAGCATTTCCTGCAGGACGCGGGCCCGGCCCCTGGTCGAGTCCTTTTCATCCTTGGTGGCGAGGTAAGAAGGGCACATGAAACCGCCCTCCTCGCGGAGATCGGCCCGGCACTTTCCCACACCGACGCAGCGGTGCAGCGCGTTGGTGATGTTGCCGCCGTCGTGGGCGAACGCGAAACCATCAGATGCCAGCAGATTGCCGGCTTGCGGGCGGCGAAGGTGCGTGTCGAAGGGGTCGGGCCTGATGATGACCCCCGGGTTGAAGATGTCCTGGAGGTCGAAGAGTGCCTTAAAACCGGCCATCGCGGCCAGGGCCCGGGTCGAATACATTGTCTTCAGCAGCTCGCCGCGCGCCCTGCCGTCGCCGTGTTCCCCCGAGAGCGAGCCGCCGTACTTGGCGACAAGGTCCGCTGCGGCCGTCAGGAAGCGGCGCATCACGGCGGCGTCATGGTCCAGGGGGAAGTCGATCCGGACGTGGACGCAGCCGTCACCAAAGTGGCCATAGGCCAGGCCCGAGACATTTTCGCGGGCCATGAGCCGTTCCAGATCACGAAGATAGTCGCCCAGATGTTCGGGCGGGACAGCCGAATCTTCCCAGCCGGGCCATGCCTGGTTCCCGGCGGCGGTTCTCCCGGCCAGACCGGCCCCGTCGGCCCGAATCTGCCACAGCCGTTTGGCCTCCGGCCCGGCCGGAAGGATCATTGAATCGATCGCGCCCGCGTCCAGGACCATGCGCTGTGCGGCAGCCACTGCCTCCTCCGACGTCGCTCCGCCCACTTCGACCATGAGCCAGCCGTTTCCCGCCGGCATGCTTGGGACGGCGTGCTCGCCTTTGGCGTTGCGGATCACGTTGACCAGTTGCGCGTCGAGGCCCTCCAGAGCCAGGGGATGGTGCGGGAGCAGGCCGGGGACCGCGTCAGCCGCAGCCGGCATGTCCGGATATCCCAACACGGCCAACGCCGGGGCAGCCGCCTGCGGAACCAGCCGGACCTCTGCCTCCAGGATGATGCCGCAGGTTCCCTCGGTCCCAGTCAGGGCAGCGGCCAGGTTTCCGCCGTTCTCGGGCAGCAGATGCTCAAGGCTGTAGCCCGAGATTTGGCGTCCGAACCGGCCGAACTCCAGCCGAAGGATGTCCAGGTTGGCGGTGATGAACTCATCGAGTCCGGGGATCCGGGCAGTGGTGTCCTTGCCCGAGCCCAGCTCCACAACTTGTCCCGAGCCGGTCAGCCACCGCAGCCGGCACACGTTGTCTGCCGTCCGCCCATACGAGAGCCCATGGGGGCCGCACGCGTTGTTGCCGATCATGCCTCCGATGGTGCACCGGGTGGACGTGGACGGGTCGGGCCCGAACCGCAGCCCGTGGACGGCGGCAGCCCGCTGCAGGTCGCTGAGGACAACGCCGGGCTGGACGACGGCCGTCCGGCTCTCCGCATCAATGCTGATGATCTGGTTCATGAATCTGCTGAAGTCCAGCACCAGTCCGGGTCCCACTGCGTTGCCGGCGCACGATGTGCCGGCACCGCGGCCGGTGACAGCCAGTCCGTGCCGGCGGGCAATCCTGACCGCCTCGACGACGTCGTCCGCGTTTTTGGGCATGACTACCACCCGGGGCACCACCCGGTAGTTCGAGGCGTCCGTCGAATATTCCGCTCGCCGACGGGTGCTGCTGTCAACGATCCCTGCAATTGCTGCGGTCAGTTCGTCGACTATCTGGTCAATATTCATGCGTGGAGCTCTTCCTTGTCCCTGCGGCGGTCCGTGGTGTGAGGCTAGTTACTGCAGGGGCTTGCCGCGCAGCTCCATGGCGCGGCGGACCCGGCTCTGGGCCAGGGAACGGGCGGCATGGTGGGTGGTGGAATCCAGCTTCTCCGCCTCCGCCAGGACGATAGCCGTGTTCGCACGGAGCTTATGGGAGACGGTGGTGAAGATCTGCTCGGTTTCGGGACGGAACGGCGAATACCGCGACTCCATGGCAAAGGCCGCACTGACGACGCCGCCGGCGTTGGCGACGAAGTCGGGCACCACTGTCACAGATGCCGCACGCAGTGCCTGCTGCGCCGCGGCGTTGGTGGGAAGGTTGGCGCCCTCGACCACGAGCTTGGCCGGGATGCGGCCAACGTTTCCCTCGTGGATGACATCCTGCAGGGCAGCCGGGACCGCGATTTCGGCGTCGACGAACAACTCGGTGCCAGCCGGA
>DASWAW010000379.1:0-3071 GCA_036390955.1 Arthrobacter sp. | reverse complement strand
GTCCGCCGCGGTGGTCGCCGCGGCCGCCGAGGTGGGCCGTTATGACCTCGCGGGCCTGGCCGTGCGCGCCCAGGGCGGCGCCAATCCGGTGATTCCCCTGCTGGCGGATCTCCGCGGGCACGTCAAGGCCCTCGACACGGCGGGGATCGGCGCCGGGAAAGCCGTGCACACCTCGCTGACCAGCCAGGACGTGCTCGATTCCGCCCTGGTTCTGCTGGCCCAGGATGCCGTCCGCGGGCTGCTCACCGAACTCCGGGCCACCACCGCGGCCCTTGCCGCCCTCGCGGATCAGCACACGGAGACCCTGTGCGTGGGCCGCAGCCTCACCCAGCACTCCCTGCCGTTCAGCTTCGGGCTCAAGGCGGCCCAATGGTTCCACGGGCTCGCCGCCGCCGCGCGCCGGCTGGAGGCCCTCGAAT
Organism: Arthrobacter sp.; assembly: GCA_036390955.1. Classification (GTDB taxonomy): domain Bacteria; phylum Actinomycetota; class Actinomycetes; order Actinomycetales; family Micrococcaceae; genus Arthrobacter. The sequence goes on along the minus strand of DASWAW010000379.1, from coordinate 2,652 downwards.
TCCCGGTGCAGACCGGGGGGGCGGCCGGAACGCTCGCGGCCGGCACCGTGCTGACGGCGGGCACAAGCCTCAGCCCCCTGGATCTCTCCGACCGGCTGGCCGCGGAACTGGGCCTTGCCGCCGTTCCGGCGCCGTGGCACACGAACCGGCTGGCCGTGACGTCCCTCGGCGACGCCCTGGCCGCCGTGACCGACGCTGCGGGCAAGATCGCCTCCGACGTGCTGTTCCTCAGCCGCCCCGAGGTTGCCGAAGTCGCCGAACCCCGCGCCGCCGGCCGGGGCGGGTCATCGGCCATGCCGCAGAAGCAGAACCCCGTGCTGTCCGTGCTGGTCCGCAGTGCCGCCCTGCAGGCCCCGGGCCAGGCCGCGCAGCTGCACCTGGCCGCCGCCAACTTCAACGACGAACGCCCCGACGGTGCCTGGCACAGCGAATGGCCTGCCCTCCGCCAGCTCCTCCGCCTCAGCCTCGGTGCCGCCGGGCAGCTCCGCGAACTCGCCGAAGGCCTGCAGGTCTTCCCCGAGGCCATGCGCCGCAACCTGGACCTGTCCGGGCCGCTGCTGCTCAGCGAAGCCGTCACGGCCGCCGTCGCGCCGCTCCTCAGCGGAGGGCACGGCGCCGACGGCAAACAGCGGCTGCAGGCCGTCGTGGACCAGACCCTCCAGGTCCCGGCCGCCGAACAGGCCGGCACCTACCGGCGGCTGCTCCGGGCGGCCGTCCCGGCGGAACTGCTCTCCGACGCCCGGCTGGAGGAGCTGCTCGACCCGGGCAACTACCTTGGCCAGGCCGCCGAAATCTCCCGGCGCATCCTCGCGGCCTACCCGGAGTTCGGCGCCTCCGGCGTCCCCGTCCCGGGCGCCTCCAGCGCCTCCGGCGTCCCCGACCCCTCCCCGACCCCCGACCTGAACGGAGCCTCCCGTGGCTAGACCCACAGTCAAGGCAGTACTGCTTTCTCCCCAGCGCCCCCTGGGGGACAAACCCCTCCTCGTGGTGGGGCCGTCCCTGGGCACCTCCACGCTGCTGTGGACCCAGGCCGGGGCCCTGCTCGGCGACGATGTCGACGTCGTCGCGTGGGACCTGCCCGGCCACGGGATCTCGCCGGCCGCGAAGGAAACCTTCACCGTCGCCGAGCTTGCCGACGCCGTCGTCGAGCTGGTGGATTCGATCGCGCCCGGCGCGCAGTTCCACTACGCCGGTGTATCGCTGGGCGGCGCCACCGGGCTGCAGCTGGGCATCAAGCACGGCGAACGGCTCAAGAGCCTGTCCGTGCAGTGCACCGGCGCGAAGCTGGGCACCCCCGAGGGCTGGCTGGAACGCGCAGAGACCGTCCGCACCCAGGGCACACCCGTCATGATCCAGGGCTCGGCACAGCGCTGGTTCGGCCCCGGCTTCATGGAACAGCAGCCGGAACTCACCGGCCGCCTGCTGCACAGCCTGCGCGACGCCGACCGCTTCAGTTACGCCTTCTGCTGCGAAGCCCTCGCCGGCTATGACGTCCGCGGCGAACTCGGCAGCATCCGGGTCCCTACCCAGGCCATCGCGGGCGTGGAGGACACCGTCGCCCCGCCATCGTTCGCCCAAGAAATTGTCGAAGGAATCACCGCCGGCGGCGGCACCGCGAGTGCCGTGAGCCTGGCGGGTGTGGCACACCTGGCGCCGTTCGAAGCTCCCGGACACGTGGCCGAGCTGCTGCGGACCCTGATCACCTGGACCGAATCCCGCGGAGCCGGCAAGTGACCGGCCCGGAGCAGACCGGCCTGGAGCGGCCTGGCCTGGAACGGAACGGTGTAGTGCAGCCGGAGGCCACCAGCCAGGAGATCTACGACGGCGGCATGGTGGTCCGCCGCGAGGTCCTGGGCGCCGCCCACGTGGACCGCGCCAACGCCAACAAGGACTCCTTTACCGAGGACTTCCAGGACATGATCACGCGGATCGCCTGGGGCGGCATCTGGACCCGGCCCGGCCTCACACGGCAGATGCGCTCCGCCGTCACTATCACCGCGATGGTGGCGCACGGGCACTGGGAGGAACTCGCCATGCACCTCCGCGCCGCCCTCACCAACGGCCTGAGCAGGGACGAGATCAAGGAAATCCTGCTGCAGACCGCCATCTACTGCGGGGTCCCCTCCGCCAACACCGCCTTCAAGACCGCCCAGCAGGTCTTCCACGCAATGGACAACCCAGAAACGGACAGCACAGAAATGGACAGCACGCTGTGAACCAGGCCTTTATTTACGACGCAGTTCGGACGCCGTTCGGGAAGTTCGGCGGCGGGCTCGCCGGTGTCCGCCCGGATGACCTGGCCGCGCACGTGATCGGCGAAGCCGTGAAGCGCGCGCCGGGCCTCGATGTGGAGCGGATCGACGAGGTGGTGTTCGGCAACGCCAACGGCGCGGGCGAGGAAAACCGCAACATCGCCCGGATGGGCACCCTGCTCGCGGGCCTGCCGGTCTCGATCCCCGGCACCACCGTGAACCGGCTCTGCGGGTCCTCGCTGGACGCGGCGATCATCGCGTCCCGGCAGATCAACACCGGCGACGCGGACCTGATGCTGGTCGGCGGGGCCGAATCGATGTCCCGGGCCCCCTGGGTGCTGCCCAAAACGGAGAAGCCCTACCCGGCCGGGGACATGACCCTGGTCTCCACCACCCTGGG
>DASWAW010000378.1:0-1559 GCA_036390955.1 Arthrobacter sp. | reverse complement strand
GTTGGCGAAAAACTCATCCTCGATGACGTAAGCATGTCCTTCTTCCCGGGGGCCAAGATTGGCGTCGTCGGCCCGAATGGTGCAGGTAAGTCCACCATTCTCAAGATCATGGCCGGACTGGACACGCCCTCAAACGGCGAGGCCCGGCTCAGCCCCGGCTACACGGTCGGCATCCTGTTGCAGGAACCGCCGCTGAATGAAGAAAAGACCGTCCTGGGCAATGTCCAGGAAGGTGTCGGCGAGATCTACGGCAAGATCCAGCGCTTCAACGAGATCTCCGAAGAGATGGCCAACCCCGACGCTGACTACGATGCCCTCCTCGAGGAAATGGGCCAGCTGCAGGAAGCGATCGACGACGCCGATGCCTGGGATCTCGATTCCCAGCTCGAGCAGGCCATGGACGCCCTCCGCTGCCCGCCGGCCGACGCCGACGTTACCCTGCTCTCCGGTGGTGAGCGCCGCCGTGTCGCTCTCTGCAAGCTCCTGCTCCAGAAGCCGGACCTGCTGCTCCTTGACGAGCCCACCAACCACCTTGATGCCGAGAGTGTGCTCTGGCTCGAGCAGCACCTTTCCAGCTACCCCGGCGCCGTCCTCGCCGTGACCCACGACCGGTACTTCCTGGACCACGTGGCCCAGTGGATCGCCGAAGTGGACCGCGGCCACCTGTACCCGTACGAGGGCAACTACTCCACGTACCTCGAGAAGAAGCGCGCCCGCCTGGAAGTCCAGGGCAAGAAGGACGCCAAGCAGGCCAAGCGGCTCACCGAGGAACTGGAGTGGGTCCGTTCCAACGCGAAGGGACGCCAGACCAAGTCCAAGGCCCGTCTGGCCCGTTACGAGGAGATGGCTGCCGAGGCAGACCGCACCCGCAAGCTGGACTTCGAAGAGATCCAGATCCCGCCGGGACCGCGCCTGGGTGGCCTGGTCCTGGAGGCGAAGAACCTGCAGAAGGGCTTCGAGGACCGCACCCTGATCGACGGACTGTCCTTCACCCTGCCGCGCAACGGCATCGTCGGCGTCATCGGCCCCAACGGCGTTGGCAAAACCACCCTGTTCAAGACCATCGTCGGGCTGGAGCCCCTCGACGGCGGCGAGCTGAAGGTCGGCGACTCGGTCAAGATCTCTTACGCGGACCAGAGCCGCGGCGGCATCGACCCGAACAAGACCCTGTGGGAGGTTGTCTCCGACGGCCTCGACTTCATCCAGGTCGGCCAGGTCGAAATGCCGTCCCGCGCCTACGTCGCCGCCTTCGGCTTCAAGGGCCCGGACCAGCAGAAGAAGGCTGGGGTGCTCTCCGGTGGTGAGCGCAACCGCCTGAACCTGGCCCTGACCCTCAAGCAGGGCGGAAACCTGCTGCTGCTCGATGAGCCGACTAACGACCTCGACGTCGAAACCCTCAGCAGCCTCGAAAATGCCCTGCTCGAATTCCCGGGCTGCGCCGTGGTCGTATCGCACGACCGCTGGTTCCTGGACCGGGTTGCCACCCACATCCTCGCCTACGAAGGCGACGAGGAGAACCCCTCGAAGTGGTACTGGTTCGAAGGCAACTTCGAATCCTA
>DASWAW010000377.1:0-2665 GCA_036390955.1 Arthrobacter sp. | reverse complement strand
ATCCACGGCACCGCCTTCTTCGACGGAGGCTGGGCTGTCCAGGGGTTCTACACCCCGAACTCGTTCGCCGAGATCCCCGAGGGCTGGCGCCGGGAGGGCAAGTTCAAGGCCGTTCCGGCCAAGCGCACCCCGGAAGGCCAGGCTGCTGCTGCGCAGCTCGCCGAACTGCGGCTCCCCGGCAACCACTACCCCGGTGTTCCTGCGATGCTCCATGCCGAGAACCACATGGTGTTCCCGCGCATCGTCACGGTCGGGACTGACCATTTCCTGACGTTGAGCCTTGCCGTGCCGGATGAGCCCGGCAACACCGTTGACCCCGGACTGTGGGAGCCCGTGAAGCTCTCCGCCTTCCACGCCGCACTCGAAGACGCCGAAGCGCTGGCTACAGCGTGAGCCAGGAGAGCCCCGGAACGTCGCGCGCCGAGCGGCTCAAGGTTCTTGTCCTGCCGGATTCACGGGACACCGGCGAGATGAAGCTGTGCCTGGAGGAAGCCGGCGTCTTCACCACGGTCAAGACTGTGCCCGCTCCGGCGGCCTTGATCACGACCTTGGATGCCGCCGTTGAAGAGTTCCTCCGCCCGGACAGGTCAGCGTGCGAATGCCGCCGGTCCCCCTTCGACAAGCACACCGTCAACCCGCCCTGCTCAACCCGCCGGGACGTCACGACCCGGATGCGGGCAGCGCTCGAGGCTGCGGTTCCCCGCCTTTTCGCGGGCGTGCTGGAGCTCATGGGCGACCCGGAGCACTACGACATATACGGCCCGTCCGAGGGATACGTCAGTGTGGAGAATCTGCGCCAGGCCATCCCGACAAACCAGGGAGTGTCTCAGTGAGATTCGGTCCAGGGCGGCAGGCTGATGCGCTAGAGCCCCGGTGAGGTTTCCGGCGGCCGCCTCACACATAGGGTCCATGAGCGAACTTACGAACACCCACGTCCGCCGCGAACCAACCCAGCACCGCATCACCGTGATGGAGACCCCCGAAGACCAGCACTACTACGGGCGCAACTACGACAACTACCCGGACCAGGACGGCAACGTGGAGCTGCCGACCGGGGAATACACCTCGGTGAAGGTGCCCCTGATGGGCCTGTACCTGATCGAGGAACTGAACTCCGACGGCCGCCCGAGCGGCCCCTTCGACCTGCTTACCTTTGAGCAGTTCCGTGAGCAGTTCGAGGAGCTCGTCGGAAGCGGGCAGTAGACATGGGACGGAACTGGTACAAGACGTCTTCAGCGTGCCGCAATGATGGCGGCTACCACCGCCCTGATGAAGTCGACCACCGCTGCAACTGCATGCTCAGGGAAGGCCACTTCCACAGCACGTACAGCAGCGACCAGGAGCATCACTGCACCTGCGGCCAGACCTGGACCTCCGGCAGCCGCTACACCCCCTTCCCGGCACCTGACGAGGAATCGACTGCGCCGGAGCCGGCCGCCGTTGACACCGACCCGGTGGAGCCCGTCCCGGAAGCGGTCAGCGCTGCAGCTGTAGCCACCTACATCAGCGGGCTCCTCACCCCGTTGTCCGAGGACATGGCCCATTTCAATGTCCCGACCCATCTGCAGGCCACCCTCGACCAGATCATGTTCGAGCTGCATTTTCGCTACGGCGCCCCGGATCCCTCGATTGGAGCCGAAGTTGGCTCCTAGCCGGTGACGGAACCGGGGGCTGCCCTACACATGAGGGGTATGAACGCCAACTCGATGATCAAAGTCCAGATAGCGGTGACCGCAGCCTGCGTCGCAATGGTGATGTCTTCCCTGTGCCTTATCGCCTCCATCATCACCACCGGGACTGAAGCAGCCACGCCGCTCCTCAACGTCGGCGTGGGCCTCGCAGTGACGGCCATGGTCGTCCTGGCTGTCGCCCTGGGCACGAAAGAAATCCAGGACCGCATCGCAAAACGGGATCAAGAACATTCCGCGGACGAGGCCCCTTCCAGCTCATGAACCCTTCTGACGCGAACCCGTACAACGCCGAGGCGCGCGCCGCCGCGGCCAGCCTGCTGCATTACTTCGGAGTGCCCTGCGATGCTCCCGCCGACCTTGGGCTCTACACGGTCTTCGATTCCTGGTTCGTCTTCTCGCTGCTGAGCGCGGAGCCCATACAGGAGCGCATCGCCGACGAGCACCCAATCCTGGCCTCGGTCATGCGCCGCTGGACCGAGCAGGGCGCACCGGGTGTGCGCGAAATGGTCACCGGCACCCGGGAACAGACAACATCCTGAAACCTGCCGGGGAGGTTTCCGCCCGGTGCCCCACACATGAGGTGCATGGAAACTTCCCCCACGGTCCCGCCGACGTTCAAGGCCATTGCCCAGGACCTCCTCGGGCTGCTTCATAAGCCCGGCGGCACTGTCCCCGGCAGCTTCACACAGTCCCTGTTCGAGCTCTGGCCGAAAGCTGACCTGGACAACAAGGCCCGTATCGAGTCCGGCTGGCCCGAAGTGGCGTTCGTGCTGCGCAGTAACGACCTTGGCGGCCTCAACGCCGTCCGCTCCCTCGCCGGCCTGGCACCGGTCCTTGGGGAGGATGCCCTGTGACGGCCATGATCGAAGTCCGCGAGGGCGAGCCGTTCCCGTTCGCCGGTGACAAGTACGTCATCAGCACCGCAAACCCCGGTGAGCTCGAAATCCGGAACGGCCGGTACACCACCCACGCCG
>DASWAW010000376.1:0-1775 GCA_036390955.1 Arthrobacter sp. | reverse complement strand
GCGTCCTTGGCCACGCGCCGGCAGACCGAGACCATAAACGGCGTGAATTCGCTCGCGGACCCCAGCCGGAGGCCGGCACTGTGCGTCAGCACGCCGTCGTCCACCCGGAAGGTATGCCGTGACGTGCCGCGCTCGCTGCGGCGTTCCATGGTGAGGGTGCCCTCCTGCCAGCTGGCACGCGCGGGCGCCTCCGGGGGCAGGCCCATGCTGTTGACGTGGTACCAGAGGGTGTCGGGGCGGTCCGGGTCCATGGTGAAGACCCCGTGGCCCTCGGAGCGGGTGCCGTCGGCTTCCGTGTGCCGGTAGCTGTGGGTGACGGCCAGCCCGGCGGCTGCGCGGGCGAAAGTCAGTTCGATGGCGGCAACACGTGCCGGGCCCCAGGGCGTGGCCTGCCATTGCGTGGTTCCGGCCCAGTGCCCCAGGAACGCCTCGAGCGCCTCGTGTGCACTGCCTGGCAGCGGCCGGTCCATGTCTTCCTTCCAGGGGCCCTCCCGATTGAGCCCTTCCCCATCATCACGCGGCGACGCCTGCCGTGTCTAGGACCGGGCCCGCCGCCCGGGCCGGTGGAGGCCCAGTTCAGCGGCGTGCGGGACCGGCCCGCATGCCTGCGGAACCGGCCTTCGGAACCGGCCTGGCGTCCCGGGGCGGACCGGCCCGCCTGCCTGCAGAACCGGCCCGGCGTCCGGGGGACCTCAGAGGCCGAAGGTCTCGGTTTCCTCGAAGGGGCCCACCACGGTGACGGTGCGCGGGGCGGCGGCGAGTTCGCGGGCGAGCTCCTGGACTTCGGCGGCGGTGACGGCCTTGATCTGGCGCAGGGTCTCGTCGATGTCCTGGTACTCACCGGAGACAAGTTCCGCCCGTCCCAGCCGGGACATCCGGGAGCCGGTGTCCTCCAGCGCCAGGACGATTCCGCCGCACAGCTGCCCGACGGCCTTGCGAAGTTCCTCGTCGGAGATGCCGCCGCCGGCCAGCTTGTCGAGTTCGGCGCCAAGCAGTTCAAGGACCTGCCGGACTTTCGACGGCGTGCAGCCGGCATACATGCCGAAGTAGCCGGCGTCGGCGTAGGAGGAGGCGAAGGAGTAGGTCGAGTACACCAGCCCGCGCTTCTCGCGGACTTCCTGGAACAGCCGGGAGGACATGCCCCCGCCGAGCACCGCGTTCAGCACGCTCATCACGAAGCGGCGGTCGTCGGTGGCGACGATCGTGGGGCAGCCCATGATGATGTTGGCCTGCTCCACCGGACGCTTGACGACGTGCAGGCCGGCGGTGCCGGTGATGGAGGCACGGTCGGTGGACCGGCGCTGCACCGGGGCGGCGTCGGCCTCAAGGCTCCAGCCGGCCGAGTGCAGGGCATCCACCACGAGTCCGCAGACGACGTCGTGGTCCAGTCCCCCGGCGGCGGTGATGACGAGCTCGTCCGGGCGGTAATAGCGGCGGTAGTGGTCCCAGACCGAGTCGCGGGCGACGGCGCGGATGGCATCCGGGGTGCCGCCGATCGGACGTCCCAGCGGGTGGGTGCCCAGCACGGCGGCGACGAAGTGTTCGTGGGCGACGTCGGTGGGGTCGTCGCTGTCCATCGCGATCTCTTCGAGGATGACGTCGCGTTCCTGCTCCATCTCCTGCGGGTCCAGCACGGCGCCGGTGATCATGTCCGCGATCACGTCGATCGCCATCGGCAGGTCAGTGTCCAGGACGCGGGCGAAGTAGCAGGTGCTTTCCTTGGCCGTGGCGGCGTTGGATTCCCCGCCCACCTCGTCGAAGGCCGAGGCGATCTC
>DASWAW010000375.1:0-3544 GCA_036390955.1 Arthrobacter sp. | reverse complement strand
AGCTGGCGCAGCTGCGCGAACAGGTCCTGCCACTCGCGCACGCGCAGGTAGTTGATGAACTCGGCCCGGCAGAGCCGGCGGAAGGCGGTGGAGGAGAGCTCCTGCTGCTTCTCCTGGATGTAGTTCCAGAGGTTCAGGAAGCCGGTGAAGTCCGAGTTCTCGTCCCGGAAGCGGGCGTGTTTCTCCGCGGCGAGCTGCTGCTTGTCGGTCGGACGCTCGCGCGGGTCCTGGATGGTGAGGGCCGCGGCGAGGATCATCACCTCGCGGACGCAGCCGCGCTTGCCGGATTCAACGATCATCCGGCCGAGCCTGGGGTCCACGGGAAGCTGGGCAAGCTGCTGCCCGACGGCGGTCAGCCCGCCGCCGTTTCTTCCGGCAGCCGGACGCCGGCCGGAGCGGCCATCGCCGTCGGCCGTGCCGTCGCCCGTCTCCTCCTGCGGGCGCGCGGCGCTCAAGGCGCCCAGCTCGCGGAGGAGGGTGACGCCGTCGTTGATGGCCCGGGAGTCCGGCGGCTCCACAAACGGGAAGTTCTCCACATCCTTGGGACCGCGGGCGACGCCCATCGCGGTCATCTGGAGGATGACGGCGGCGAGGTTGGTGCGCAGGATCTCGGGGTCGGTGAACGGCGGCCGGGACTCGAAGTCCTCCGCCGAGTACAGCCGGATCGCGATGCCGTCGGAGACGCGGCCGCAGCGGCCGGAGCGCTGGTTGGCGGAGGCCTGGGAGACGCGCTCGATCGGCAGGCGCTGGACCTTGGTGCGGTGCGAGTACCGCGAGATGCGCGCGGTGCCGGTGTCGATGACGTACTTGATGCCGGGGACCGTCAGGGAGGTTTCCGCGACGTTCGTGGCGAGCACGATCCGGCGTTTGCTGCCCGGGTGGAAGACCTTGTGCTGTTCCTGCAGGCTCAGCCGGGCGAAGAGCGGGAGCACCTCGGTGCCGGCGAGCTTCCGGTTGGACTGGATCCTGCCGTTGAGGGCCTCGGCGGCGTCGCGGATTTCGCGTTCACCGGAGAAGAAGATCAGGATGTCGCCGGGCGCCTCCTGCGCGAGTTCGTCGACGGCGTCGCAGACGGCGTCCAGGGGATCGCGGTCCTCTTCCAGCTCGTCATCGGAGGCCGCAAGCGCAGCGTCGTCGGTGCTGCCACCGGCGGCCCCGCCGGCCGGCTGGGACAGCGGCCGGTAGCGGATCTCGACCGGATAGGTGCGTCCGGAGACCTCGATGATGGGCGAGGGCTCCTCCTCGCTGCCGAAGTGCTTGGCGAAGCGCTGCGGGTCGATGGTGGCCGAGGTGATGATGATCTTCAGGTCCGGCCGCTGCGGCAGGATCCGTTTGAGGTAGCCGAGAATGAAGTCGATGTTGAGGCTGCGCTCATGCGCCTCGTCGATGATGATCGCGTTGTACCTGCGCAGCAGCTTGTCCCGCCGGATCTCGGCCAGCAGGATGCCGTCGGTCATGAGCTTGACCTTGGTGTTGCGGCCGACCTCCCCGGTGAAGCGGACCTGGAAGCCGACTTCCTGGCCGATCTCGACGCCGAGTTCCTCCGCGATGCGTTCCGCGACTGTGCGGGCGGCCAGCCGGCGCGGCTGCGTGTGGCCGATCAGCCCGTTCTCGCCGAGGCCGAGTTCCAGGCACATCTTTGGAATCTGGGTCGTCTTACCGGAACCGGTCTCGCCGGCGATGATGGTCACCTGGTTGGCCGCGATGGCGGCCATCAGGTCCTCGCGGCGCTCGGAGACCGGCAGCTCGGCGGGGTAGGAGATATGCAGTGTCATGGCTGCATTCAGTCTACTGGGGAACTGTCCCGGGGCTGTTCAGGGACAGATAGGTGCCCGGTCCCTGTCGGGGCCGGGCAGCGGGTGGGGGCGGGTGGTGGACGGGATGCGGTGTGATCGGGTCTCGGCCGGGGCTCAGAAGATCCGGTAGGTGTAGTTGGTGCTGGGCAGGTCCAGGGCGGACCAGTAGTTTTCCGAGCGGACCGGCGGGTTGTGACCCAGCCCGTCCTTGCGGAGAGCGGCGACGGTGGCGGCGAGGCCGACGACGATGAGGACAATGAGGGCGATTCCGATGAGTTCCATACCTCCATGGTTCTCCGGTGGGCGGACCAAAAGAAGTGGCAGAAATGCCCAAAAAGCTATAATTTCTGCCACTGTTTCTGTCAGAATGGAGTCATGATCAAATCAGTGGCAATGATCGTGGTCGCCAACTTCTCAATCTTCGAGTTCGGGACTGCGTTTGAGGTTTTTGGCGTGGACAGGTCGGACCGGGGGACGGGCGTGCCCGCCTTCGATTTCCGGGTCTGCACCCCGGTGCCGGGTGACGTTCCGATGAAGTCCGGGCTGTCCATGAATGTGGCGCTCGGACTCGACGCCGCAGCGGACGCGGACCTGGTCATCATGACTCCCTACGGGCGGGACGAGGATGTTCCCGAATCCGTCCTCGAGGCGCTGCGTGCCGCACACGCCCGCGGTGCCTGGGTCATGTCCATCTGTTCCGGCGCCTTCGCCCTGGCCCGGGCCGGGCTGCTCGACGGCCGCCGCTGCACGACGCACTGGCACTACTCCCAGGAGCTTGCCAGCCGGTATCCCGCCGCCCGGGTGGATGAAAACGTCCTGTACGTCGAGGACAGCCGGATCATCACGAGCGCGGGCACGGCAGCCGGCATTGACGCCTGCCTGCACCTGGTCCGGGTCGAATTCGGCGCCAGTGTGGCGGCCGCCATCGCCCGTGACATGGTGGTTCCGCCGCACCGCGACGGCGGGCAGGCCCAGTTCATCGACCGGCCGATCCCGCCCTGCGGCTCCGAACCCATGGAGGAACTGCTGCAGTGGATGGTGCGGCATCTGGGGGAGGACCATTCGGTCAACGAGCTCGCCGCCCGCGTCCACATGTCGCCGCGGACGTTTGCCCGGCGCTTCCGCTCCGAGACGGGTGCGACCCCGGCGGCCTGGCTCAACTCACAGCGGGTGCTGCGGGCCCAGGAACTGCTGGAGACCACGGACCTGAACATCGACGAAATCGCCCGCGAATCCGGCTTCGGCCACTCGGTGCTGTTGCGGCACCATTTCGCCACGGTTTTGGACACCAGCCCGCAGTCGTCCCGGCGCACCTTCCGCGGACACCTGGCCGCGGCCGTCTAGGGGCAACCCGCCAGCGACGTCAGCACGGAGGTCCGGGCAGCCCGTCCGACGGCGGCTCGGCCGCCGCTTTGGCTGTCTCGACGAGGTCCCGCCAGGGGCCGGTGACGGCTTGCTCGGGCAGTGTGGCGCGGCGCTGTCCGGCCCGGATATTGTACAGGAACCGGTCCGGCTGGCCGATGGCGGCACTCCGGCCGGACTTGGGGACGGCGTCCCACGGGCAGGCCTCAATGAGGGGCTGCCAGAGCTCCGTATCCTCCGGCGGTGTGGGCTGAACGGTCCACGTCCGCTTCATGCCGGCCATGCCGCCGCTGCGCTGGACTGTGATCTTCATCGGTCTCGGATCGTCGGGAGACGGCCTCGTTCATGGGTTTTGGATTGCCATGAGCTGTTGTTACCGTCTGGCT
>DASWAW010000374.1:0-1717 GCA_036390955.1 Arthrobacter sp. | reverse complement strand
GGTTTCCCCTGTGGCGAACAAGCCCCAATTCTTGAACCCGGCCACGTAGCATCAAAGTACGTCGTAGCTAGGAGTGTGGCGAAATGTTTGAGCGATTTACGGACCGTGCCCGTCGCGTAGTTGTGCTTGCCCAAGAAGAGGCACGCATGCTGAACCACAATTACATTGGTACCGAACACATCCTCTTGGGTCTGATCCATGAAGGTGAAGGTGTTGCTGCCAAAGCCCTTGAGTCCTTGAGCATTTCGCTCGACGGCGTCCGCGAGCAGGTACAGGAGATCATCGGGCAGGGCCAGCAGGCCCCGTCCGGACACATCCCCTTCACCCCGCGCGCCAAGAAGGTCTTGGAACTCTCGCTCCGCGAGGCCCTGCAGCTGGGACACAACTACATCGGCACCGAGCACATCCTGCTCGGTCTCATCCGCGAGGGTGAAGGTGTGGCCGCCCAGGTGCTGGTCAAGCTCGGCGCGGACCTCAACCGTGTCCGGCAGCAGGTCATCCAGCTGCTCTCGGGCTACCAGGGCAAGGAAACTTCCGGTGCCGGCGTCGGCCCGGGCCAGGCCGAAGGCACCCCTGCCGGTTCCGTCGTCCTGGACCAGTTCGGCCGCAACCTGACCCAGGCCGCGCGGGAGAACAAGCTGGACCCCGTCATCGGGCGCGAGTCCGAAATGGAACGCGTCATGCAGGTCCTCTCCCGGCGCACCAAGAACAACCCCGTGCTGATCGGCGAGCCGGGCGTCGGCAAGACGGCCGTCGTCGAGGGTCTTGCCCAGGCGATTGTCCGCGGCGACGTCCCCGAGACCATCAAGGACAAGCAGCTGTACACGCTTGACCTTGGGTCCCTCGTGGCCGGCTCCCGCTACCGCGGTGACTTCGAAGAGCGCCTCAAGAAGGTCCTCAAGGAGATCCGCACCCGCGGCGACATCATCCTGTTCATCGACGAGATCCACACCCTGGTCGGTGCCGGTGCCGCCGAGGGCGCCATCGATGCGGCCTCGATCCTGAAGCCCATGCTGGCCCGCGGTGAGCTCCAGACCATTGGCGCCACCACGCTGGACGAGTACCGCAAGCACATCGAGAAGGACGCCGCGCTGGAACGCCGTTTCCAGCCGATCCAGGTCAAGGAACCCTCCGTCGCTCACGCGATCGAGATCCTCAAGGGCCTCCGCGACCGGTACGAGGCGCACCACCGTGTCACCATCACCGACGGCGCCCTCGCCTCGGCAGCGAGCCTCTCCGAACGCTACATCTCGGACCGCTTCCTGCCGGATAAGGCGATCGACCTGATCGATGAGGCCGGTGCGCGGCTGCGCATCCGGCGGATGACCGCCCCGCCGGAGCTCAAGATCATGGACGAGAAGATCGCCGCCATGAAGCTGGAGAAGGAATCCGCGATAGACGCGCAGGACTTCGAAGGTGCCGCCTCGCTGCGCGACAAGGAGCAGAAGCTCATTGCCGAACGTGCCGAGAAGGAACGCCAGTGGAAGACCGGCGGCATGGACGACATCTCCGAAGTCGATGAGGACCTGATCGCGGAAGTGCTGGCGAACTCCACCGGCATCCCCGTGTTCAAGCTGACCGAGGAAGAGTCCTCGCGGCTGCTGAAGATGGAAGACGAGCTGCACAAGCGCGTTGTCGGCCAGGACGAGGCCATCAAGTCCCTGTCCCAGGCGATCCGCCGCACCCGTGCAGGCCTGAAGGACCCGAAGCGTCCGGG
>DASWAW010000373.1:0-1669 GCA_036390955.1 Arthrobacter sp. | reverse complement strand
GCAGGGACCAGCAGTCCCGCCACCAGGACGCCACAAATGGCGCTCACGCCCAGGAAAAGAAGGATCTTTCCGAGGGTGGTGGCCGTGTCAAATAAAGGGTTCTTACCAGTCGCCATGTTTTCCACTTTACCGGCAAGGACTAGGCTTTAGCTCATGACCAAATGGGAGTACGCCACGATTCCGCTCATTATCCACGCCACAAAGCAGATTTTGGACCAGTGGGGTGACGACGGCTGGGAGCTTGTCCAGGTTGTCACGGGCCCCGATGGAAACGGCCTGGTTGCCTACCTGAAGCGGGAGAAGCAGTAGCCATGAGCACCCCCGCCTCTGCCGCTCCGGGCACCTCCGCGGCGTCCGGAACACCGGCCCACAGCACCGCCGGAACCGGCGCGTCGTCCGCCGTCGAGCAGCGCCTCGCCGAGCTCGGACTGAGCCTGCCCGAGGTCGCCGCCCCGGTTGCCGCCTACGTCCCCGCCATGATCTCCGGCAACCACGTCTACACCTCCGGGCAGCTGCCGTTTATCAAAGGCAAGCTCGAGGCGACCGGCAAGGTCTCCTCCGGCACCGAAGGCGCCTCCGACGAGGCCACGGTCTCCCCGGAGGCCGCCAAGCAGTACGCCGCGATCTGCGCGGTCAACGCCCTCGCCGCCGTGAAGAGCGTCATCGGGGACCTGGACCGCATCACCCGGATCGTCAAGGTTGTCGGCTTCGTCGCCTCCGATCCGTCCTTCACCGGCCAGCCCGGTGTCATCAACGGCGCGTCCGAACTGCTCGGCAAGGTTCTCGGCGACGCCGGCCAGCACGCACGGTCCGCCGTCGGCGTTGCAGTACTTCCCCTGGATTCCCCGGTCGAAGTCGAACTGATCGCCGAATTCGCCTAGAGGGCAGGTCAGTTTCCTTTGCCTCAGTTAGCCCGACGCCTGTTTGCCCTTCCCCCGGATCTTGAGGGGGCGGCCCGCAGCTGGATTGAACACGGCGAGCGGACCCCCCGCGCGCCCCGCTTCGCCTCCTCGGTGGTGCTGCTGCGGGATTCGCCCACCGGCCTGGAGACCTGGCTGGGATACCGGCCCGGGTCGTCACCGCTGGGTATTCTCGCGTTTCCGGGCGGCTCGCTGGAGGCGTCCGACGACGACGCCGTCGGCTGGCTGGGCCCCACGCCGCAGTACTGGGCCGAGCGGATGGGCACCGCCGACGTCGGACTGGCCCGCCGCCACGTGGTGGGGGCCATCCGTGAACTGTTCGAGGAAACCGGCATCCTCCTGGCCGGGCCGGACCTGTCCAGCACGGTGGAAGCGACCTCCAAGGCCGAGTGGATGCGGGCCCGGGTGGCCGTGGCGGACCAGGAGAAGTCCTTCACCGAGGTGCTCGCCAAGCGCGGGCTCTCGGTGCGGACCGACCTGCTCAAACCCCTGGTCAACTGGCTCAGCCCGGACTTCGCGCACCGCCGCTTCAACACCCGCTATTTCGCGGCCACCGTGCCGATGAACCAGCAGCCCTCCCTGCTGGCCAGCAAGGGAGTCTGGGGCCGCTGGGTGTGCGTCCGCAAGGCCATCGAGGAACGGAACACCACCGCGCTCGGCGACGAGGTCGGCCAGGAAAACACGGTGGGCCGCACGCTCGGCCAGCTTCTGGTGCCCGGCTCGGAGATCATGCTCGAGAAGATGGCCGC
>DASWAW010000372.1:0-2337 GCA_036390955.1 Arthrobacter sp. | reverse complement strand
TGGGCGGCAAACTCCGCTTCCTGGACTTCAGCTTCCTGGATTTCAACAGAGGCGTTCATGGTGTCCCCTTTCATCGCTTGCGCGCTTTGGGATCGAGCGCATCACGCAGGGCATCGCCCAGCATGATGAAGCTCAGGACGGTGATGGACAGCGCGATGGCCGGGTAGAGCAGCGGCATCGGGTTGGACCGAAGCGAGGCCTGCGCCGCCTGGATGTCGTTGCCCCACGACATGACACTCGGCGGCAGCCCGATGCCCAGGAAGGACAGCGTGGATTCGGCCACGATAAACGTGCCCAGCGAAATCGTGGCGACGACGATGATCGGAGCCAGCGAGTTCGGCATGACATGGCGCATGAGCGCCCCGAACTTCGAAACACCCAGCGACCGGGCCGCGGTGACGAAGTCGGCGTTGCGGACCTCGATCACGGCGCCGCGGGTGATGCGGGCAATCTGCGGCCAGCCGAAAGTGACCAGAATCAGCACCAGCGTCCAGACCGTCCGGTTGGCGCGGAACATCGGCAGCTGCATCAGCACGATGGCGCCAAGGATCAGCGGCAGGGCGAAGAAGATGTCATTGATGCGGGCCAGAACGGCGTCCACCCAGCCGCCGTAGTAGCCGGCCACGGCGCCCATGACGCCGCCGATCAGGAGCACGCCGAGTGTGGTGAACAGACCCACCGTCACCGAGGACCGTGTCCCGAAGATAACGCGCGCGTAGACGTCGCAGCCCTGCTGGGTGAACCCCAGCGGATGGCCGTCGGCGGGTCCCGCGTCCGAGTTCGCCAGCTGGCAAGCCTCGGACGACGGATCGATCCCGGAGAACAGCCCCGGGAACAGCGATACTGCCGCCACGGCGAGGATCAGGACAGCGGATATCAGGAACAGCGGCTGCTTGCGCAGATTCCGCCAGGCCTCGCCCCAAAGGCTCAGGGGCGCCTTGTCCTCCTTGACCCGGTCGGTCGCCTGGAGCGGCGTCTCGGCGAGGTCTGCAACAAAATGCTCATTGTGGCGCTCGGCAGTAGCGGCGGCGCCGTACATCGAGTTCTTCTCATCAGGAGTCATAGCGGATCCTCGGGTCAAGCCAGGCGTACAGCAGGTCAACGAGCAGGTTGGAAAGGCAGTAAATCAGCACCAGGACGGTGACGATTGAGACCACCGTCGGGCCTTCCCCTGACAGGACGGCACGGTACAGCCGGTTGCCGACCCCGGGAATGTTGAAGATGCCCTCGGTGACGATCGCGCCGCCCATCAGGGCGCCCAGGTCCGCGCCGAGGAACGTGATGACGGGGATCAGGGAGTTGCGCAGGATGTGCACGCGGACGACCTTGAAGCGGGACAGGCCCTTGGCCGAGGCGGTGCGCACGTAGTCGGCGCTCATGTTCTCCAGCACGCTGGTGCGGGTCAGCCGGAGAACATAGGCGAAGGAGCCCAGGCCCAGGACGATTGCCGGCAGGATCAGGTCCTGGACGGTCGCGGCCGAGCTGACCGTGGGTTTGGCCCAGCCGAGCTGGACGCCGATGAAGTACTGCAGCAGGAAGCCGAGCACGAAGATCGGGATGCCGATGACGATCAGCGATGCCACGAGAACCGTGGCGTCGAACAGCTTGCCCTTGCGCAGACCGGCGATGAGACCGAAGAGGATCCCGAAGAACGCCTCAAAGATGAGGGCCATGATCGCGAGCCGCGCTGTGACGGGGAAGACCTCGCCGAGAACCGCGGCGATCGGGCGGCCTGAGAAGTCCAGGCCGAGGTCAAAGGTGAAGATGCTCTTCAGGTAGAGCAGGTACTGCACCCAGAACGGCTGATCCAGGTGGTACTGGGCCCGGAGCTGGGACGCCACGGCTTCGTTGACCGGCTTGTCGCCGAAGAGAGCCACGATGGGGTCGCCGGGGAGGCTGAAGACCAGGAAATAAACGAGCAGGGTTGCGCCCAGGAATACGGGAATCAGCTGGAGGAATCGCTTGAGGATGTAGGTCGTCATGGGCGGACTACACCCCCGGAAGCGGCCATCCTGTCCAGGGAGGCGGTGGAGTTGTTCATCAAAGAACCTTTTCACTATGGATGCGGGCCGACGCCGGATGACTCACGGCGGGCGGCCGACGAAAAGTTCGCCCGAAGAGCCGGGCCGTAAAAAATGCGGGGGGAAAACACGACGACGGCGAAGGCCCCAGTCTGGGCAGCCCCCGCCGTCGTTGTGTTGTTACTTGCCGGTGATGTTGTAGTACAGCGGAACGCCGTCCCAGCCGTAGTCAACGTTGGCGACCTTGTCGCTCCAGCCGCCCTGGGCGACCTGGTACCACAGGGGGATGGCCGGAAGATCCTCGAGCAGGATTTCC
>DASWAW010000371.1:0-1500 GCA_036390955.1 Arthrobacter sp. | reverse complement strand
CGAAGTAACGTACGTTCACAGGTGGTTCAGCCTCCGATGGCGCTCATGCTGCGGTCCGGCTGGACGAAGTCCGGGGCGTCCAGTCCGACGTGGTCCATGCCGTGGGCCTTGGGCTTGATCCACATGGCGTCCTGCCAGCGCCCGGCGAGTTGTTCGTCGCTGGCACCTTCGCGGAGCAGCCCCAGCAGGTCCACTTCCTCGCGGGAGAACAGGCAGCTCATGATCTTGCCCTCGGCCGTGATGCGGGTGCGGCGGCAATCGGAGCAGAACGGCTCGGTCACGGAGGCGATGATCCCCACGGTTCCCAGCACCGGGCCGGTTGCCTCGGCCGTGCCGGGCACCCGGGCCCGGACCTCGAAGCGCTCCGCCGGGGCGCCGTCGCGGTCCCGCGGATCAGCGCTGAGGACGTAGTCGACGGAGAGCAGCTCGCGGATTTCCGCGGCAGTGATCATGTTCCGGCGGGTCCAGCCGTGGTCGGCGTCGAGCGGCATCTGCTCGATGAAGCGCAGTTCGTAGCCGCGGTCCAGCGCCCAGGCCAGCAGCGCAGGGGACTCGACGTCGTTGATGCCGCGCATCAGCACGGCGTTGAGTTTCACGGGGCCCAGTCCGGCGGCCCAGGCGGCGTCCACGCCGGCCAGGACCTTGTTCAGGAAGGGGCGGCGGGTCAGCTGGGTGAACGTTTCCTCGTGGAGCGAGTCCAGTGAGACGTTGATCCGCGACAGCCCGGCGGCCTTGAGCCCCGCCGCTTTCTTGTCCAGCCCGACGGCGTTGGTGGTCATGGAGATCGGGAGGTCCGGGTGCGCCTGGCGGAGCGCAGAAATAATGTCCAGCAGGTCGGCCCGGACCAGCGGTTCGCCGCCGGTGAGCCGCAGTTCGCGCACGCCGAGCATGTCGACGCCGATCCGCACGATGCGGACAATTTCCGCCGCCGACATGACAGCCTGTTTTGACAGCCATTCCAGGCCCTCGGCGGGCATGCAGTAGGTGCAACGCAGATTGCATTTGTCGGTCAGGGACAGCCGCATGTCCGTGGCACGGCGGCCGTAGCGGTCGACGAGGCCGGCGGGCATTCCGGCGGGACGGCCGGGCAGCTGCGCGCCGGAAGTGCCCGCGCCGGGGCCGTCATCCGCGCGGGGCTGGGGCATACCAAGCTGAACACTCATAAAGTCAGGCTACGCCACCTCGGCGCCGGCATCACAGCTGGTGAGGGGAGGAATCCTGCCGGCGGGAGATTGTCGGGGTCCCGGGGTGCTTTGTCCTGCCGCCGGGCCGGTGCGAACCTATGCTGAAGGAGTGAACACCTCCGAGCACGGGCAGCCGGGCACACTCCCAAACCCCGGCCCGCAGACCCCGGGGCCTGGCCTGACGGACCGGCAAGCGGCCGGCTGGGCAGCCGCGGCCGGCATCGTGGCCGTCGGAACGGGCCTTGCCCTCGGGGAACTCGCGGCAGGACTGGTGAGCCCCTCGCTCTCCCCGGTGACCGCCGTCGGCGGCGCCGTG
>DASWAW010000370.1:0-4396 GCA_036390955.1 Arthrobacter sp. | reverse complement strand
GACGTCGTAGGCGGATTCGTGCTGGAAGGCCAGACGGCCAGGCTGACGCAGGCGGCGCTCGAAACGCTCGCCGTCATCGCCTACCGCCAGCCCGTCTCCAGGGCGCGGGTATCTGCAATTCGTGGGGTCAATGTTGACTCCGTGGTGCGGACGCTGACCCAGCGCGGCCTGATCGAGGACTCGGGAAACGATCGCGAGTCCGGGGCCATCCTGTACCGCACGACGTCGTATTTCCTCGAACGCATGGGAATCGGCTCGGTGGCTGAGTTGCCTCAGCTTTCACCCCATCTTCCAGGGCTTGAAGGCATAGCAGAGTTTTACGACGCAGGAAGAATGTAGGCAGGAATGTTGCCTGCGTAACGAGTATCCACCAGGGCAGAACCATTTGCCCGGCCGGTGGCAGACTGCCGTGAGGCAGCCGTCACGGGCCACCAAACGAAGGACGGGTCATGACACAGGCGGGACGCCAGGGTTCACCACGTAACAGTTCGGGACGCAACAGTGCCGGACAGAGCAGTGCCGGACAAAGCAGAGCGCAGGGCTCCGGCCGCGGCGCACAGGGCGGCTCAGGCCGCAGCGGCGCAGCCGACTACAAGGGCGGCTCCGGCCGCGGCGCGCAGGGCGCAGGAAACCGCAGCGGGGGAGCAGGCTTCAAGGGCGGCGGAGACCGTTCCTTCAAGCACCCCAAACCGCGCGAAGAAGCATTCATCGATCCGGATCTGCAGGGACCCGACGGCGCGCCCGCCGGCCGGCCGGCTTCCGGCGACTGGAAGTCCGCAGCACCGTCCGGTAAGGCACTCTCCGGCAAGGAAGCAGCCCGCAAGGCCGCCGCCCGCAAGCCTGGCTTCGGGAAGGCCCCCGGCACGCCCGGAGCGCTCAAGCCCAAGCCGCGCACCGGCGCCCCGAAGACTGCCGGCGCCCGCGCCTTCGGCAGCGAACGCTTCGGCCAGAACCTCGGGCCCGTGCGCAAGCCGGCCCGCAAGCGCGGACCCCGCGCCGACGTGCCCCAGTCCGAAGTGCATGACCAGGACGGCATCCGCCTCCAGAAGGTCATGGCTTCAGCCGGCGTCGCCTCACGGCGTGTCTGCGAAGAAATGATCGCCGAGGGCCGGGTTGAGGTCGACGGCCAGGTCGTCACCGAGCTCGGTGTCCGCGTCGATCCGAAGTCCGCCGTGATCCACGTCGACGGCCTCCGCATCCAGCTGGACGAGAACATGGTCTACATGGTGTTCAACAAGCCCAAGGGTGTCGTCTCCACCATGGAAGACCCGGACGGCCGTCCGTGCATCAGCGACTTCGTGCGCAACAGCCACGGCGAACGCCTGTTCCACGTCGGACGGCTCGACGTCGCCACCGAGGGGCTGCTGCTGCTGACGAACGACGGCGAACTCGCCAACCGCCTGACGCACCCCTCCTACGAAGTCCCCAAGACCTACCTCGTGCAGGTCCGCGGGCCGTTCCCGCAGGGCATCGGCGCCGAGCTTAAGGCCGGCGTCGAACTCGAAGACGGCATCGCCTCGGTGGACTCCTTCAAGCTTGTGGACTCCACCCCGGGCCACGTGCTGATCGAGGTCGTGCTGCACTCAGGCAAGAACCGGATCGTCCGCCGTCTCTTCGACGCTGTCGGCTTCCCGGTGCTTCGCCTGGTCCGCGTGAAGGTCGGCCCCATCGGCCTGGGCGACCAGCGCCAGGGCAGCATCCGCAACCTCGGCAGGCAGGAAGTCGGCCACCTGCTGGCATCCGTAGGGCTCTAAGCATGTCCGCCTTTCGCACCCACGGCCGCGGCCACCTCAACGGTCCGGTAGTGGTCGTGGGGACCGGGCTCCTGGGCACCAGCATCGGGCTGGGGCTGCGGGGCCGGGGAGTGGCAGTCTTCCTCTCGGACCCTTCGCCCACCAACCAGGCCGTCGCCGTCGACATCGGCGCCGGCCTGCCCTTGGCGCGCCTTGACGGCGAACAGCCGGAACTCGTGGTCGTCGCCGCACCGCCGGATGTCACGGCCGATGTTGTGGAACGCGCCCTCGCGGACTACCCCGGGGCAACGGTCGTCGACATCGCCAGCGTGAAGGCCGGCATCCAGGCCGAGCTCCGCGCCCGCGGCGCCGACCTCAGCCGCTACGTCGGCACCCACCCGATGGCGGGCCGGGAAAAGTCGGGGCCCGTCGCCGCCCGCGGCGAGCTCTTCACCTCCATGCCGTGGGTCCTGTGCCCCGCGGAGGAGACACTGCCCCAGGCCGTGCAGACAGCGCGCGCGCTGGCCGTGGACCTGGGCGCCGTGGTGTCCGAATTCGGGGCCGAGGAACACGACGAGGCGGTGGCGCTCGTCTCGCACGTGCCGCAGGTCGTGTCCTCACTGGTCGCCAGCCGGCTGCAGGGCACCCCCCTGCATGCGCTGTCCCTTGCCGGCAACGGGCTGCGCGACGTCACCCGGATCGCGGCGAGTGATCCCACCCTGTGGGTGCAGATCCTCGGCGCGAATGCGGACAAGGTCGTGGAGATCCTGCACGGCGTCCGCGAGGACCTCAACCGGGTCATCGGCACGCTCGAGAACCCGACTGCGCCCGGTGCCCGGCTTGATCTTGCCCAGCTGATCAGCGAAGGCAACGCCGGCCAGTCCCGCATCCCGGGCAAGCATGGCGGACCCCCGCAGGCGTACTCCTGGCTGACCGTCCTGGTGGATGACACCCCGGGACAAATTGCCAGGCTCCTGACGGAGATCGGCGAGATCGGCGTCAACCTCGAGGACCTCCGGCTGGACCACTCCTCGGGACAGAACGTGGGCATGGTGGAAATCTCCGTGCTGCCCAACAAGCACGAACTGTTAATCGAAGCCCTAAATGACCGTGGATGGCGGGTACTCCAGTAATGACCCAGGAACTTATTGAAACCGTGGATATTCTCCGCCCCGGAAAGAGCCTCGTTGTGGCAATCGACGGGCCGTCGGGATCGGGCAAGTCCAGCGTCAGCAAAGAGGTGGCACGCCGGCTCAAGCTGGCCTACCTCGACACCGGCGCCATGTACCGCGCCCTGACCTGGCTCTGCCTGGACAGCGGCACCGACCTGGACGACGGCGCCGCGGTCGAGGCTGCCGCCAGGGCCCTTCCGCTGGAAATCAGCACGAGCCCGCTGGAGGAATACGTCCGGGTCGGCGGCACCGACGTCACGCTCGCGATCCGCGAGCCGGCGATCTCCGCCGCCGTCAGCGCCGTCGCCACGACCCTCGGTGCACGCACCGAACTGATCCGCCGGCAGCGCGAACTGATCGAGAAGCACCACCACCGCATCGTGGTCGAAGGCCGGGACATCACCACCGTCGTCGCGCCCCACGCAGAAGTGCGGATGCTGCTTACCGCGAGCGAAGAGGCGCGGCTGCGCCGCCGGGGCATCCAGCTCGGCGGCAGCCAGAACGCCGAACAGCTCGCGGCGCAGGTCACCCAGCGCGACGCGAAGGACTCAACCGTGGTGAACTTCACCCGGGCCGCCGACGGGGTGGTGACGCTGGACTCCTCGGAGCTCGACTTCGCCGAAACCGTCGACGCCGCGCTCAGCATCGTGCACGGCATCGTCAACCACCAGGCCATCCACCATGACTGACGCGGGGCAGCCGGCCCGGCTTCCGGCGATGGCGCAGGTCCCGGCCCGGTGGACCACTCTGTGGAGCCGGCCCGTGGGCTGGCTGCTCGACCATGTCCTCTACCGGACCTCGGTCACGGGGCGGTCGAATGTCCCGGCCACCGGTCCGGTGATCTTCGCCGCCAACCACATCAGCTTCCTGGACGGACCCGTGATGTTCGGGGCGTCGCCGCGTGCCATGCACATCCTGGTCAAGAAGGAAATGTTCACCGGCTTCCTCGGCCGCGTGCTCCAGGCCTCCGGCCAGCTGGCAGTGGACCGCGCGGGCGACCGGGCGGCTCTCCTCACGGCGAAGGGCGTGCTCGACGCCGGGCGGTGCGTTGGGATCCTTCCCGAAGGCACGCGCGGCAGCGGCGAAGCCTCCGCCATCAACAACGGGGTCGCCTGGCTCGCGCTGAATTCCGGCGCGACCGTGGTCCCCGTGGCCATCCTGGGCACCCGCAGGGGCGGCGAACACCTCGACGCTGTTCCCCGGCTGCGCCGCAAGCTGCACGTCAGCTTCGGGGGAGCACTCAGCGTCAGCCGCAGGCCCGGCGAGACCGGGCGTGTTTCAATGGACAGGGCCGGAACCGAGATCCGCGCCGCGCTGGCCCGCCATGTCCAGGACTCGATCCAAAGAACCGGGCAGCCCTTGCCCGACGCGGATTCCCCGCAAGAACGTCATGAAGCAGTAGCCGGGACGCCGGCAGATCACCCCATAAGGAAAGTGCAATGAGCGATACGACTCAAACCTCCGGCCAATTTGGCGCCGGCGAAGACGAAT
>DASWAW010000369.1:0-4235 GCA_036390955.1 Arthrobacter sp. | reverse complement strand
CCGGTCGCGGCCATCCTGGGCGGCGCGGCCATTGCCTGGATGCAGCTGGATGAGACCCGACGGGCCGGCCTTGTGGACAAGACCAAAGCGGACCAAGCCGGCGGCTGGGCCCGCCTTGCGGCCGGGCTGGCGCTCGTTGTGGCCGGGGTCCTGGTCATGGTCTCCGGCTCCGGGTCCTGGGAACAGACCTGGCTCGCCCTGTTGTCCTCGGTGGCGGTCCTCGGCGGCGTGGCCCTGGTTCTCCTGCCCTGGGGGCTGAAATTCTGGCGGGACCTGGAAGCGGAGCGGGCCGGGCGGGTGCGGGCCACCGAACGCGCCGAGATCGCCGCGCACCTGCACGACTCCGTGCTGCAGACGCTGGCCCTGATCCAGCGCCGCGCCGGCAGCGAGACCGACGTCGTCCGCCTTGCCCGCGCCCAGGAGCGCGAGTTGCGGGGCTGGCTGTACCGGGACCCGGGCAAGGAGGCCGGGCAGCTGTCCGCCGGCATCAAGGCCGCAGCGGCGGAAGTGGAGGACGCGCTGGGCCACGCCGTCGAGGTGGTCACCGTGGGCGACTGTGCCATGTCCGAACGCCACGAGGCCCTCGTCCAGGCGGCCCGCGAGGCGATGCTGAACGCGGCCCGGCACGGCGGCGGCGCCGTGTCGGTGTACCTGGAGGTGGCCGACGGGTCGGCGGAGGTCTTCGTGAAGGACCGCGGTCCCGGCTTCGATCCGGACGCCGTCCCCGCGGACAGGCTAGGGGTCCGCGAATCGATCATCGGCCGGATGAACCGCCACGGCGGCACCGCGACCATCAGCAGCGGCCGGGACGGTACCGAGGTGCGGCTGCGGCTTCCCCTCCCGGCGTCTCCCAACGGCGCCGCCCACAACAGCAACGGCGCCCCCAGCAACAGCGACGGCGCCGCCAATAACAGCAACGGAGAGGTACGACTGTGAGCAGCACCGAAGCGGGGAGCCCGGCGCCGGGGATCCGGGTGGTGATCGTGGATGACCACGCCATCTTCCGCTCCGGCCTGAAGGCCGACCTGGACCCGGACATCGTTGTTGCCGGCGAGGCCGGAACGGTGGAGGAGGCCGTGGCCGTGATTGCGGCCGTGCGTCCCGACGTCGTGCTCCTCGATGTCCACCTGCCGGGCGGACTCGGCGGCGGGGGCCGCGACGTACTGGCCGGCTCGGCGCCTCTACTGGCCAGCACCCGGTTCCTGGCCCTGAGCGTCTCGGACGCGGCCGAGGATGTCGTCTCGGTGATCCGGGCCGGGGCCCGCGGCTACGTGACCAAGACGATCTCCGGGGCGCAGATCTCGGACGCCGTCCGCCGCGTCGCGGGCGGCGATGCCGTCTTCTCGCCCCGGCTGGCGGGCTTTGTGCTGGACGCCTTCGGTACCGCCCCGGCCAGCATCGCCGACGACGAACTGGACCGGCTCTCCGCCCGCGAGCTCGAGGTGATGCGGCTGATCGCCCGCGGCTACAGCTACAAGGAAGTGGCCAAGGAACTGTTCATCTCGATCAAGACCGTGGAAACCCACGTCTCGGCGGTCCTGCGCAAGCTCCAGCTCTCCAGCCGGCACGAACTGACCCGCTGGGCCGCCGAGCGCCGGCTGCTCTAGCCAAGGATGCGCTACCACGTAGGGTCCTTATCGCATTGGAATAAGGACCCTACGTGACAGCGCATCGGGGGGTTTGGGCTGCTATTTGGCCTTGCCCAGGAAGTCCTGCAGGCGGGCGACGCCGGTGGCCAGGTCCTCGTCGCCGAGGGCGTAGGAAAGGCGCAGGTAGCCGGAGGGGCCGAACGCCTCGCCCGGAACCACCGCCACCTCGACCTCATCCAGGATCAGGGTGGCCAGCTCCGCCGACGTCGACGGCCGGACGGGCCCGCTGGCGGAGGGGAACTCCTTGCCGAGCAGGGCGCGGACGTCCGCGTAGACGTAGAAGGCACCTTTCGGCGTCGGGCATTCAACGCCCTCGATGGCGTTCAGTCCGGCCACGATGGCCTTGCGCCGCCGGTCGAAGGCGAGTTTCATCTCGTCGACGGCGGTCAGCGGGCCGGACACCGCGGCGAGGGCAGCCATCTGCGGAATGTTGGAGACGTTCGACGTGGCGTGCGACTGCAGGTTTGTCGCGGCCTTGATCACGTCCGCCGGGCCGATCATCCAGCCGACGCGCCAGCCGGTCATGGCATAGGTTTTCGCGACACCGTTGAGGATGACGACCTTGTCGCCCAGCTCCGGGACGGCCGTCGCGATCGAGGTGAAGGGCACGCCGTCGTACGTCAGGTGCTCGTAGATCTCATCCGTGACAACCCACAGGCCCTTGGATGCGGCCCACTGGCCGATCTCCTTGACCTGCTCGGGGGAGTACACGGCACCGGTGGGGTTGGAGGGGGAGACGAAGAGCAGGATCTTGCTCCGGTCCGTCAGGGCGTCCTCGAGCTGCTCCACGGTGACCAGGTATTCCTGCTCCGGTCCGGCGAAGACCTCGACCGGCACGCCGCCGGCAAGCCGGATCGCCTCCGGGTAGGTGGTCCAGAACGGTGTGGGGACGATGACCTCGTCGCCGGGGTCGAGCAGCGTGGCGAAGGTGTTGTACACGGCCTGCTTGCCGCCGTTGGTGACAAGCACCTGGGACGCCTCGGCCTTGTAGCCGGAATCCCGGAACGTCTTGGCCGCGATGGCCTGCTTCAGCTCGGGCAGGCCGCCGGCGGGGGAATAGCGGTGGAACTTGGGCTGGACGGCGGCTTCGATGGCTGCCTGCACGATGTAATCGGGGGTCGGGAAGTCCGGTTCGCCGGCGCCGAAGCCGATGACCGGGCGTCCGGCCGCCTTCAACGCCTTCGCCTTGGCATCAACAGCCAATGTGGCGGATTCGGCTATGGCGGAAATTCGCTTTGAAATGCGGGCGGCAGGCATCGCGGGTCCATTCTTCGCTAGCAGCTTCGGTGGCTGTTTGTGGGATTCGACGAAATCTACTCTATGCTGTTCACCGGATCGTCCGGTGTGCCGGCGTGGAAATGTGACCGCTGATGCGGAAGATGATTTTCGCGGCTGGTTTTCCTCCGGGTTTCCCAGCGGGTGTCCCACTGTTTTTCCCGCTGGGGATTACCGGTGAAGCGGGGTCCGGTGAGGCCGGTTCGACGTAGGCGCAGTTGTTGCGTAGACTGGTTCTCCGGTGTTGAAAACACGATGATGGTCTGCGCCTCAGGGAAATCTGGGGAAACGGGCCGGAACAGGTTTTCGATCCATAGGGTAGTGGCGCAATTGGTAGCGCAGCGGTCTCCAAAACCGCAGGTTGCAGGTTCGAGTCCTGTCTGCCCTGCGCAAGCTGTTCCGGTTTCTCCGGAGCAAGCGCAGCAACCATGGTTCAGTTCAGAGCCGGGTATCCGACATTGCGAGGATGAGTGAGGACCAGGTGACCGAAACGGCTGCAAGCAGCTCAAGTGGCCGCCCCGCCAAGAATGCCCCCAAGGCAGGCTTCTTCGCTCGAATTGCACTCTTCATCCGCCAGGTCATCGGCGAACTGAAGAAGGTCGTTGCACCGACCCGCAAGGAACTGATCAACTACACGATCGTGGTGTTGGTGTTCGTGGTCATCATGATGCTTCTCGTCACCCTCCTGGATCTGGCCTTCGGGACCGGAGTGGGCTGGGTCTTCGGCGGCACGGGCCCCACGGACAGCTAAGACGGCCGGTCCGCAGACTGCGTGGATTACCACCGGAATACCGGAGGTTCCGCGGGGTGTGCGGAATTGAGTCATTTAAATAGGCATGTTAGGCAATGAAGGAAGCAGGAGACCAAGTGTCTGAGCAGGAGCTCGAGGTAACTGAGACTGAGCTGGATAAGAGCCAGGACGCCGCGGTGGAAGCCGGGGAAGAGTCCGAGGCTGCGTCTGCTGCGCCCGAATCCGACGTCGCTGACGAGGCCGCTGACACAGCGGTAGCCGGCGAGGCCACCATCGACGAGTCCGCTGAGGCGGAAACCGCCGAGGCCGGCGAAGAAGCAGCCGAGGCCGGCGAAGAAGCAGCCGAAGGGACCGCCGACGACGAGTCGGGCGACGCGCTGGCCGCTGCTGCCGCCGCCGCCGAGGTTGACCCGGCCGATGAGTTCAAGGCCAAGCTGCGCCGCCAGGAAGGTGACTGGTACGTCATCCACTCCTACGCCGGCTACGAAAACCGCGTCAAGGCCAACCTTGAAACCCGCATCCAGACCCTGGACATGGAAGATTACATCTTCGAAATCCAG
>DASWAW010000368.1:0-4213 GCA_036390955.1 Arthrobacter sp. | reverse complement strand
CATCGACACGGCGCAGCCGCGGATTCCGAGGCCGCGCACGCCGGCGATCGCCTGCGCGAGGTCGGTCGGGGCGAAGGCCTTGTAGATCCAGTTCAGGCCGAGCTGTTCGTACAGGTGGTTGTGGAAGCGCGTCCCGTTGTTGCTCGGCCGGGCCGAGAGCGAGATGCAGAGGGTCATGTCTTTATTCAGGATGGGCACCCCTCCATTAAACGACACGCCGGGCCGGGGCCGCAGCGTTCCCGGCGGGGGCCGGCCCGCGCCGGCCTGCTGTCAGGCGCAGCCGGTTCCCGGAAGCTGGGACCCGACGGCGACGGGAAGCTTGCCGGGGGCGCTGGCGTGTCCGGCCAGCACGGCGGCCAGCGCGTCGAACGCGCCCTGGCTCCGGCCGTAGAGTGCGATCCTGGCCGGGGCCGTGGAGTATGCCAGCGGCCAGGGCGCGTCGAGGGCAACCGCCACGTCCGCCGGCGTCGGCGCCGCAGCCGGTGAGGACGATCCCGCGGCGCCGATCAGGGAGACCAGCGGCCCCGCACCGATGCTGATGCCGGCGTTCCGGGCTGCGGCGGCGAACCGCGCCCGGTCCTGGGCCGAGCCGCCCGTCACCCGGACGCTGGCCGGCACGATCGGCCCGCGGCAGGGCCCGGCCAGCACGGTGATGGCCGCCGCGGAGACTTCCTGGGACAGTCCGCTGCCGCTGCCGGGGACCGTTCCGGGCCCGGCGCCGGTGCGGGCACGCCAGATCATCATGGTGACCACGCGCTGCGCCGCCTCGGCCAGCCGTTCGGGCGGCAGGGCGCCGCTGCGCACCGCCGCGATGATCGCGGCGTGGGCCGCCTCCACGTTGGCGGGCATCAGCAGCAGATCGGCGCCGGCGGCCAGGGCCAGCGGGGCGGCGGAGTCGTTGGGGTACAGTCCCTTGACCGCGCCCATGTTGAGCGCATCCGTGACGGCCACGCCCTGGAACCCCATGCGGCGCAGTTCGGCGTAGGCCGCCCCGGACAGTGAGGCGGGGACCCCGGGTTCGAGCGCGGGCACGGCGATGTGACCGGTCATGACCATCGGCAGGCCGGCGTCGATGGCGGCCTGGAAGGGCTTCAGGTCCTTGGCCCGGAGCTGTTCCAGGCTTGCGCCCTGGACCGGCAGCCGGGCATGGGAATCGACGCTGACCGAGCCGTGGCCGGGAAAGTGCTTCGCGGCCGGCAGCAGCCCCGCGGCCAGCATCCCCTGGGAAAAGGCGACGCCGAAGCCGGACGCGGCGTCGGCGTTCCCGGACATGGACCGTGCTCCGATGGTCGGATCGGCCGGGCCCATGGTGACGTCGGAGGTCGGGGCGAAGTCGGTGTTGAAGCCCAGCGCCGCGAGCTCGGACGCCATGGCCTGGCCGGCCTCCCCGGCGAGCGGCCCGCTTCCCGCCGCGCCGTAGCTCATCGGTGCAGGCCATTCGGTCAGCGGCGCCCGCAGCCGTGCCACCACACCGCCCTCCTGGTCGACGCCGATCAGCCCGGGCCAGCTGCGTCCGCCGGCCCGTGCCGCGGCCTGGAGCCGGCTGGCGACGCCGTGCATCGCCGCGGTGTCCACGCTTCCGTCCGGTGTCCCCGGGACGTTGTCGCCCATGATGATGGACCCGGCCAGGTGCAGGCGCTCGATGAGTACGGCCTGCGCCTCATGGTCGAGTCCGCGGTAGAACGGCAGCAGGACCTGTCCGGCCCGCTGCTCGGGGGTCATCGCGGCGACGGCCCGCGCCGCGGCGGTCGCGTCCCTCTGCTGCGGACCCCAGCCGAGCGGCCGCGTCCCGGCGCGGGGGAAGGAATCCGGATCGTCCGGCAGCGTCGCTGCCGGATCCGACAGGGGCGCCGGAGGTGGCGCCGGTGCGGTGGTTGGGGTCGATGAAGGGGCCGCCGGGGCCGCGGAATCCGCCGCGGGGCCCGGCGTCGGTGCGCCCGAGCAGGAGGCGGTGCCGAGGACAAGCCCCAGAATTGCCGTCAGCACCGCTGCGGTCCGGGTGCTTTTGTGAACACTTTCACGTCGTCGCTGCAATCTCACCACCGGCTCGATGCTACCCCTGCACTAGACTTGAGCCACCGTTGCCCCGCCAACTGTCCGGCAATTCCGCCCAAGACGAAAGCCGGACGGGGCAGGGAAACGGACAGCAAAACAATGAAGGGACCACATGAAGATTGATTTCGCTTCATCCAGGCAATCAACTCTTGGTGTGGAATGGGAACTCGCCCTCGTGGACGCCGAGACCGGGGAGCTGGCCTCCGTGGCCAAGGAGGTCCTCCGCGGGGTCGCCGCCAGGCATCCCGAACTGAACGAGGACGACGAGCACCCGCACATCAAGCAGGAACTGCTGCTGAACACCGTGGAGCTGGTCACCGGGATCTGCAACACCGTGGCCGAGGCCAAAGCGGACCTGAGCAGTTCCCTCGCCGCCGTCCGTGACGTCACCGATCCGATGGGCGTCGAGATCTTCTGTGCCGGCAGCCACCCCTTCAGCCCGCCGCAGCTCCAGCCGGTGACGGACAAGGAGCGCTACGCCAAGCTCATCGACCGCACCCAGTGGTGGGGCCGCCAGATGGTGATCTACGGTGTCCACGTGCACGTGGGCCTGGACAGCCGGGACAAGGTCCTTCCCGTCCTGGACGGCCTGGTGAACTACTTCCCGCAGTTCCAGGCGCTCTCCGCGTCCAGCCCGTTCTGGGGCGGCGAGGACACCGGATACGCCTCCCAGCGCGCCCTGATGTTCCAGCAGCTGCCCACCGCCGGCCTGCCCTTCCAGTTCGCCAGCTGGGAGGACTTCGAGTCCTACGCCCAGGACATGTTCACCACCGGCGTGATCGACTCGCTCTCCGAAATCCGCTGGGACATCCGGCCTGTCCCGCATTTCGGCACCATCGAGATGCGCATCTGCGACGGCCTGGCCTCGCTGGAGGAAGTCGGCGCCATCGCCGCCCTAACCCAGTGCCTCGTCGACGAGTTCTCCACGACACTGGACAACGGCGGCACCATCCCCACCATGCCGCCCTGGCATGTGCAGGAGAACAAATGGCGTGCGGCCCGCTACGGGCTGGACGCCATTATCATCCTGGACGCCGCGGGCAACGAGCAGCTCGTCACGGACCACATCCGCGAGACGGTCGCCCGGCTGGAACCCGTCGCGGTGAAGCTGGGCTGCGTCGCCGAACTGGCCGACGTCCTGAAAATCATCGACCGCGGCGCCGGGTACCAGCGGCAGCGGCGGGTGGCCGCCGAGCACGGCGGCGACCTGCGCGCCGTCGTCCTGGATCTGGTCCAGCAGATGCGCAAGGGCCCCGAAGCCTAGGCCCGGGCGCCCATCTGACTGGCAGCAGAAGCCGTTTTCAGCGCTTATAACGGCCCTCAGCTGCCAGTCAGATTTCCCCGGGGCGCCCGCTGCCGCGCGGCGGTCTCAGGCCGAGACGGTTGTGACCGGCATCGAGGAATCGGGCGCGAAAGCGATGCCGCTCGGCGCGATCCCTGCCATCACCAGCTGGGCGCCGAGGGCCGCGACCATGGCGCCGTTGTCCGTGCACAGCGCCAGCGGCGGGACGGTCAGCCGGATTCCGGCGGCGCTGCAGCGCTGTTCCGTGAGCTGGCGCAGCCGGGAATTCGCCGCCACGCCGCCGCCCAGCAGCAGTTCAGTGATGCCGTTCTCCCGGCAGGCCAGCACCGCCTTGGAGGTAATGATGTCCACCACGGCCTCCTGGAAGGCCGCGGCGATGTCCGCCACCGGCACCGTCTCGCCCCGCGCCTCGAACTGCTCGACGCAGCGTGCGACGGCGGTCTTGAGTCCGCTGAAGGACCAGTCGTAGCGGTGCGGGCCGGGTTCCTCGGCGGTCCCCATGTATTTGGGCTGGCTGAGGCCGCGCGGGAAGCGGATCGCCTTGGCGTTGCCCGTGCGTGCCAGCTTGTCGATGGCGGGACCGCCCGGGTAGCCCAGGCCCAGGAGCCGGGCCACCTTGTCGTAGGCCTCGCCGGCGGCGTCGTCGATCGTGGACCCGAGCAGCTCAACGTCGCCGGTGATGTTCCGGATCCGCAGGATTTCGGTGTGCCCGCCGGAGACCAGCAGGGCGCCCAGGTTGTCCGGCAGGGGGTTCGCAGCGCTCTCCGGCGGGGCGGCGCCGGCGGGGGCCAGCGGGCCGCCGTCGTCGGTCTGCAGCAGCCCGACGCCGACGTGCGCGACGAGGTGGTTGATGGC
>DASWAW010000367.1:0-2818 GCA_036390955.1 Arthrobacter sp. | reverse complement strand
TGTTCGGCTTGGAATATGAGTCGGAATTACTCACTCGTTACCTCCGGTGTTGTCTTCGTCCAGCTCGGCATTGCCTGATGACTCATCTGACTCCGGGGCCGGTGCTGATTCTTCCGCTGCGGACCCCTCTTGTGATCCGGCTTCTTCAGCCAACGTTACGTCATCAGGTGCGGATGACTGGCCTTCGGCAGCGTCGTCCGCAACTTCGCCGGTATCTTGTCCTTCGGTCACGTCGTCGGTTTCGAGGCCGCGTTCGCTGTTGCGCGCCACCTCGATGATGCGGTCGTTCTTGTCCGGCTTGGCGAAGATGACACCCATGGTGTCGCGCCCCTTGGCCGGCACTCCGGCCACGGAGGAACGGACCACCTTGCCGCCTTCCATGACCACCAGGACCTCGTCTTCTTCCTGGACAATCAGGGCGCCCACAAGGTGGCCGCGCTCCTCCTGGTACTTGCCGACCTTGATGCCAAGGCCGCCGCGGCCCTGAAGCCGGTATTCCTCCACGGCGGTGCGCTTGGCGTAGCCGCCCTCGGTGACGACAAACACGAAGGAGCCATCCGTGACGACATCAGCCGCGAGTAGTTCATCATCCTCACGGAACTTCATGCCGGTGACACCGGAGGTGGCCCGCCCCATCGGACGCAGGGCCTCATCAGTGGCGGTGAAGCGGATCGACTGTCCCATGCGGGAGACCAGCATCAGGTCATCGGTCTCGGAGACCAGCTGGGCGGAGACCAATTCGTCCCCGTCGCGAAGGTTGATCGCGATGACTCCCGCAGAGCGGTTGGTGTCGTAGTCCTCGAGACGGGTCTTCTTCACCAGGCCGCGCTTGGTGGCCAGCACCAGGTACGGCGACTGCTGGTAATCCCGCAGGTCCAGCACTTGGGCGATGTGCTCGTCCGGCTGGAACGCGAGCAGGTTGGCGACGTGCTGCCCCTTGGCGTCGCGGCCGGCTTCCACGAGTTCGTATGCCTTGGCCCGGTACACCCGGCCAAGGTTCGTGAAGAACAACAGCCAGTGGTGGGTCGTGGTGACGAAGAAGTGCTCGACGACATCGTCGCCGCGCAGCTGCGCGCCCTTGATGCCCTTGCCGCCACGCTGCTGCGAACGGTAGTTGTCACTGCGGGTGCGCTTGACGTAACCGCCGCGGGTGATGGTGACGACCATTTCCTCCTCGGGGATCAGGTCCTCCATCGACATGTCGCCGTCGAAGCCCATCAGGATCTTGGTCCGCCGGTCATCGCCGTGCTTGTCGACGATCTCGGCCAGTTCAGTGCTGATGATCTCGCGCTGGCGTTCCTCGGAAGCGAGGATGGAGTTGTATTCCGCGATTGCAGCTTCGAGTTCGGCGTGCTTGTCCTGGATCTTCTGGCGTTCCAGGGCCGCGAGGCGGCGCAGCTGCATGTCCAGGATGGCCCGGGCCTGCAGTTCGTCGATGTCCAGCAGTTCCATGAGGCCATCGCGGGCGGCCTCGGTGGTGTTGGAGGCCCGGATGAGTGCAATGACTTCATCCAAGGCATCCAGTGCCTTCAGAAGAGCTCGCAGGATGTGGGCTTCTTCTTCTGCCTTGCGCAGGCGGTAGCGGGTCCGGCGCGCAATGACGTCCATCTGGTGCGTCACCCAGTGGCGGATGAACGCGTCCAGGCTCAAGGTGCGGGGCACGCCGTCGACGATGGCGAGCATGTTGGCGGCGAAGTTGTCCTGCAGCTGGGTGTGCTTGTAAAGGTTGTTCAGCACCACCTTGGCAACGGCGTCGCGCTTGAGCACGATCACGAGGCGCTGGCCGGTGCGTCCGGACGTTTCGTCGCGCAGGTCGGCGATTCCTGAGATCTTGCCGTCCTTGACGAGCTCGGCAATCTTAATCGCCAGATTGTCCGGGTTGGCCTGGTACGGCAGCTCGGTGACCACGAGGCAGGTACGGCCCTGGAGTTCCTCGACATTGACCACCGCGCGCATGGTGATTGAGCCGCGGCCCGTGCGGTAGGCGTCCTCGATGCCCTTGTGGCCCAGGATGGTGGCGCCGGTCGGGAAGTCGGGTCCCTTGATGCGCACGATCAGCTCTTCGAGCAGTTCCTCGCGGCTCACAGTCGGGTTGGCCAGGTACCACTGGACGCCGTCGGCGACCTCGCGGAGGTTGTGCGGGGGGATGTTGGTGGCCATGCCGACGGCGATGCCCGAGGAACCATTGACCAGGAGGTTCGGGAAACGCGCCGGCAGGATGGTGGGTTCCTGGTTCTTGCCGTCGTAGTTGTCCTGGAAATCGACGGTTTCCTCGTCGATGTCGCGGACCATTTCCATGGCGAGCGGGGCCATTTTCGTTTCGGTGTACCGCGGTGCTGCTGCGCCGTCATTGCCCGGGGAGCCGAAGTTGCCCTGGCCCAGCGCCAGCGGGTAACGCATGGTCCAGTCCTGGATCAGGCGGACCAGCGCATCGTAGATGGCGGTGTCGCCGTGCGGGTGGTACTGGCCCATGACCTCGCCGACCACACGGGCGCACTTGTTGAACGACCGCTCCGGGCGGTAGCCGCCGTCGAACATCGCGTACAGCACCCGGCGGTGGACGGGCTTGAGCCCGTCACGGACGTCCGGGAGGGCACGCCCCACAATCACGGCCATCGCGTAATCGAGGTAGGACCGCTGCATCTCCGTCTGCAGGTCCACCTGCTCAACGCGGTCGGTCAGTACATCGGTGTCCAGGACAGTGCCCTCAATAACAGGCTCAGCATCGGCCGCTCCGGCCGGAACTTCTGGTGTTTCGTCACTCATTGTCTATATTTTCCGTTTCAGGTATATATCGGTCCGGGAATATTCAGGGCGC
>DASWAW010000366.1:0-2212 GCA_036390955.1 Arthrobacter sp. | reverse complement strand
GCACGGCACGTACCAGACGGTGATGGACATGCTCGACGACAAGGTGGAAGGTTACTTCCTGCTCGGACAAAACCCAGCCGTGGGCTCGTCCAACGGCCGCATGCAACGCCTGGGCATGTCGCATTTGAAGTGGCTGGTGGTGCGCGACCTGAATCTCATCGAGTCGGCGACCTGGTGGAAGGACGGCCCGGAGATCGAATCGGGGGAACTGCGCACCGAAGACATCGAGACCGAAGTGTTCTTCTTGCCTGCAGCGAGCCACGTGGAAAAGGCCGGCTCGTTCACGCAGACCCAACGGCTGCTGCAGTGGCGGCACCAGGCGGTGGCACCGCCTGGTGCGTGCCAAAGTGAATTGCAGTTCTTCTTCGAACTGGGCCGGCGGATCCGCGAAAAACTCGCGGGTTCGCAGGACGAACGCGACCGTCCGCTGCTCGACCTCACCTGGGATTACCCCACCGACGAGCACGGCGAGCCCGACGCCGAGGCGGTGCTAGCCGAGATCAACGGCCGCCACCTCAGTGGCCCGGACGCGGGCAAACCGCTCTCCGCGTATACGGAGCTGCGCCCGGACGGTTCCACGTCGGCGGGCTGCTGGATCTACACCGGCGTCTACGCCGACGGCATCAACCATGCCGCCAACCGGAAACCGGGCCAGGAGCAAGGACCTGCCGCCTCGGAATGGGGCTGGGCGTGGCCGGCCAACCGCCGGATCCTCTACAACCGGGCGTCGGCCGACCCGGCCGGTAAACCGTGGAGCGAGCGGAAGAAATACATCTGGTGGGACCAGGAACAGGGACGGTGGGTCGGAGACGACGTGCCCGACTTCCCGGTTGACCGCGCCCCGGGCAGCCAACCCGACCCCGATCTCGGTGGTCCTGCCGCCTTGACCGGAGATGACCCCTTCATCATGCAGTCTGACGGCAAGGGCTGGCTGTTCGCGCCGACGGGACTCGTCGACGGCCCTCTTCCCACCCACTACGAACCGCAGGAATCGCCGGTGGCCAACGCGCTTTACCCGCAGCAGCAAAATCCGGCCCGTCTGGTGTACCCCCGCGCGGACAACCTCAGTGCACCAAGCGCCGGTACCAGTGGCGCGCACGTCTACCCCTACGTATTCACCACCTACCGGCTCACCGAACACCACACTGCCGGCGGAATGAGCCGCTGGTTGCCGTACCTCTCGGAGCTGCAGCCGGAAATGTTTTGCGAGGTCTCCCCCGAGCTGGCCGCTGAGCGCGGACTCGAGCCCTACGGGTGGGCCACGATCATTTCGGCCCGCTCCGCCATCGAGGCGAAGGTGCTCGTCACCCAGCGGATGAAACCCCTGGCCGTTGGCGGCCACACCGTCCATCAGATCGGGTTGCCCTACCATTGGGGCGTCGGAGCGGACGCTGTGGTCAGCGGTGACGCGGCCAATGACCTGTTGGGCGTGACGCTGGACCCCAATGTCCAGATCCAGGAATCCAAGGCCGCCTCCTGTGACATCCGCCCGGGCCGCCGGCCGCGCGGGGCGGAGCTCCTTGACCTGGTTGCTGAGTACCAGGCCCGGGCCGGAGCGACGACCGAAACCGGGAACCGACTCGTTACCGATCCGGGCGGCAGCGTTCCGGATACCGACTCAACGTTGGAGGACTAGATGGGCCAGCTGTCCGGACCGACCGACCCCGCCGCTGATGCCCGGTGGGAGCATCAGCAGCCGCGCAAGGGGTTCTTCACAGACACCTCCATCTGCATCGGCTGCAAGGCCTGCGAAGTGGCCTGCAAGGAGTGGAACCACATCCCCCAAGACGGGAACCTGGAGCTGCTGGAATCCTCCTATGACAACACCGGAGGGCTCGGCGCCAGCACCTGGCGGCATGTGGCCTTCGTTGAACAGGGCCAGGAACGCATTACCGAGGCGCGGGAGTCCGGGCGCGCGCTGGTCAGCCTCGGCATGCCCCGCATCGGGCCTCCGCCGGCTGCAGCGTCCGCCGGGGCGGACCTGGCGAACGTGGATACGACGCCGCCGGACACGGCAGACTTCCGTTGGTTGATGTCCTCCGATGTCTGCAAGCACTGCACGCACGCCGGGTGCCTGGATGTCTGCCCGACCGGAGCGCTTTTCCGCACGGAGTTCGGCACTGTGGTGGTCCAGGACGACGTGTGCAACGGCTGCGGAACCTGCGTCGCCGGGTGTCCGTTCGGCGTGATTGAGCGCCGCAGCGACGGCATG
>DASWAW010000365.1:0-6456 GCA_036390955.1 Arthrobacter sp. | reverse complement strand
GCGGCCGACTCATGCAGGGCCAGCCAGGTTTCGGCTTTTTTGCGCTCACGCAGGGGCAGCGAAGCAGCATCAGTCATGGGTTAAAGAATTGCACAACTGCAATGATTGCACAAGTGCATACTTGCAGTGATGCACAATCTGGCGGGTGCTACGCCACGGCTCAGGCGGCGGGCACCGCGGCACCGCGCAGCACCCGGCCATTCAGGCCGCGCCTGGCCCGGACCCCGCCGATGATCCTGCAGACGACGTAGATCAGGAAGGACAGTGTGGTCACATACGGGCTGATGGGGATCCGACCGCCGAGGGCCAGGAGGATCCCGCCGACGGTGGCGGTCATGGCGAACACCACACTGAGGATCACCACCAGCCGGGGTGAAGATGTCACCCGCATGGCCGCCGCCGCGGGGGTGATCAGCAGCGCCAGCACCAGCAGGGCGCCAACAATCTGGATGGAGAGCGCCACGCTGACGCCGAGGAGCAGCATGAACCCGATGGCAAGGGCCCGCACGGGCACGCCGCGGGCCGTAGCGACGTCGGGGTCCACGCTGGCGAAGGTCAACGGACGCCAGATCGCCACCAGGGCAATCATCACGACGACGGCGGCGAACGCGAGCACCTGGAGCTGGACGGTTCCGACGGAGACAATCTGCCCGGTGAGCAGGCCGAACTTGTTGGCCGCGCGCCCCTCATACAGCGACAGGAACAGAATGCCCAGGCCCAGCCCGAACGGCATGATGACGCCGATGATCGAGTTCTTGTCCCGGGCGCGGACGCCGAGCAGACCCAGCAGCAGCGCCGCCACGACAGATCCCACCAGGGAGCCCAGGACGATGTCCGCCCCGATCAGGAGGGCAAAGGCCGCGCCGGCAAAGGACAGTTCGGAGATGCCATGCACGGCAAAGGCCAGGTCACGCTTCATCACGAAGGTTCCCATCAGCCCGCCGAGGAGGCCAAGGACCGCGCCGGCCCAGAGGGAGTTCTGGACCAGTGCGAGCAGTTCGCCGTAGTTTTCGAAGTTGAAGATTGAATTGAGCAGGCTGTCCAGGTCCATCTAGCCCGCCTCCCCTGCCACGGCGTGCGCGTCCTCATGGTGGTGGGACGTGGCGTCCGGCAGTCCGACGACGATCAGCCGGCCGTTCGCGTGGATCACTTCGACGTGGCTGTCGTAGAGATCGGACAGGACCTCGGTGGTCATGACTTCCTCCGGCGGCCCCACCCGGAACCGTCCGCCGGCCAGGTACAGGACCCGGTCCACGTAGTCCATGATCGGGTTGATTTCGTGCGTTACAAACACCACGGCGCTGTCCTGGTCGTGGCACTGCTTGTTGATCAGTGCGCTGACGGCCTGCTGGTGCTGCAGGTCAAGGGACAGCAGGGGTTCGTCGCAGAGCAGTACCTTGGGATCGGTGGCAAGGGCCTGTGCGACCCGCAGCCGCTGCTGCTCGCCGCCGGAGAGCTGGCCGACCGGAACCCTGGCATAGTCGGCGGCTCCCACCAGGTCGAGCAGCTCATCGATTCTGCGGTTCACCTTCGCCGCCCCGAGCCGGACGCCCCAGCGGTGGCCGTCGACGCCGAGGCCCACGAGGTCCCGGGCGCGCAGCGGGGTGTCGGGGTCGAACGATTTCTGCTGCGGGACATAGCCGATCCCCCGGCTGCCCCGCTCCACGGGCCGGCCCGCGAGCGTGGCCGAGCCGGAGCTCAGTTCCTGCAGTCCCAGCAGGACCTTGAGGAACGTCGTTTTGCCGCTGCCGTTGGGCCCCAGGACAGCGAAGAATTCACCCGGGTTGATGTCCAGGTCCAGGCCCTCCCACAAAGTCCGCTTACCGAACGCGAGGGAGGCTCCACGGAGGCTCACTACGGGTGTCAACTTGGATTTCCTCGAATTCTGCGCGGGCCCCGGCCCGCGCCCTCTGCCTGGCTGTCCGCCCGGGCGCTCTGGCCATGCGGCCTGGGTCACGCTGTCCCGATAATCTTAGGCCCGGCGGTCCCCCGCCGGGCCGACATCGGTGATGTTGTCCATGGGATGGTGCAGTTCTAAGCCAGGGCCTTGCCGATGTTGCCGACATTGTCGGTCATCCACTGGAGGTAGGACGTGCGGTCCGGCAGGGTCTCACTGAAGTTCACCACCGGGACACCGGCGGCCGCGGCCGCGTTCCTGACAGCGACCGTTTGGGGGCCTTCGGTCTGCGGGTTGTAGGCCAGCAGCCTGATGCTGCCGGCTGCCATGAGGTCGGTGGTGGCCTTGAGGACGGCGGGCGGCACATCGGTGTCCTCTTCGATCGCGGCGGTGTACTCGTCCGGGGTCTGGTTCTTCAGGCCGGCGGCTTCGAGCAGGTAAAGCGGCACCGGTTCCGTCACGGCAACGGACGCCCCGCCGGCGGACGCCTTGATTTGCTCCAGCCGGGCTTCAAGGCCGCCGAGAGAATCCTTGAACGCCGCGGCGTTGCTGCGGAACGTCCCGGCGGAGGCCGGTTCGAGTTCCCCAAGCTTGGCCGCGACGGCGTCCGCCAGACGGGCCATGGCGGGCAGGCTGTACCAAACGTGTTCGTTGAAGCCGGCATGGCTGTGGGCGTGCCCGCCGGCGTCGGCGGTGGCGGACGATCCGGCCGGCTCTTCCGGCGCCAGCCCGGAGAGCTCGACGGCGTTCAGGACCCTGCCGTGGTCCAGTCCCGTGTCATCTGCCAGCTTGTGGACGAAGTCGTCATAGCCGCCGCCGTTCTCCACCACGAGCTCTGCCTTGGAGACCGCCAGCTTGTCCTGCGTGGTCGCCTCATAGGAGTGAGGGTCCTGGCTGGTGCGCGTGATGATCGAATTGACGCGCACCTTGTCCCCGCCGATGGTGCCCACGATGTCACCGTAAACGCTGGTGGAGGCCACGACGTCGACGATTCCGTCGCCGCTGCCCCCCTGGGGGTTCCCCGCCGTCGGGGCGCAGGCCGTCAGGAGCACGCTCACGCCGGCAAGAGCGGCAACGATGGCACGGGCAGCAGGACAGCGCACGGGAAACCTCGGATCTGTTATTGAGAATCGGGAGCAATAGCAACTGATCCGAGTGTATCCCTAAATGGGAATGATTCCTATTTAGGGATACACCGGACGCTACTGCTGGTCCTGTCCGAGCCGCCGGTAGCCGGTGGCCTGGGTGGCGTCCCGAATCTCCCCGACGAGTTCCTCGATCACATCCTCGAGGAACAGCACGCCCTGGGTTTTTCCGTCCGGGCCGATGACGCGGGCCAGGTGCGAGCCGGTCCGCTGCATCACGGACATGGCCTTCTCGATCTCGTCGTCCATGGACAGGTTCGCCAGGGAACGGATGTGGCTCTCGGCGATCGGCTGGTGGTAGGCCGTGTCCGGGATGGACAGCACGTCCTTGATGTGGAGGTAGCCGGAGAGCATCCCGTCCTCGTCCAGCATCGGAAAACGTGAGAACCCGGTGCGGCTCACGGCCTTTTCGAACTCCACCGGCGTGGTGGCCGACTTCAGCATCACCAGCTTGTCCAACGGGACCATCACGCGGGATGCGGTGTGTTCCGAGAACTCCAGCGCACCGGTGATCAGCCCGGCGTCGTCATCCACCAGCCCGTGGCGGGTGGATTCCTGCACGATCGATTGGACTTCCTCCAGGGTGAAGGAGGACGTGACCTCGTCCTTGGGCTCGATCCGCATCAATTTCAGGATGTGGTTCGCGGACCAGTTGAGGGCAACGATCACCGGCTTCACGGCCCGGGCGATGAACATCAGCGGCGGGGCCAGCAGCAGGGCTGCCTTGTCCGCAACGGACACGGAGATGTTCTTCGGCACCATCTCGCCGATGGTGACGTGCAGGAATGTGACTAGCAGCAGGGCGACGGCGAACGCCGCCACGTCCGCTATTTCCACCGGTACGCCGACGGCTTCCAGCGGCACCACCATCAGGTGGTGGATGGCCGGCTCCGCGACCTGCAGGATCAGCAGCGAGCAGACCGTGATGCCCAGCTGGGCGCAGGCCAGCATGAGGGAGACGTTTTCCATCGCCCGCAGGGTGGTTTGCGCGCGCTTGGAGCCCGCCTCGGCCAGGGGCTCGATCTGGCTCCGGCGCGCGGACATGACCGCGAACTCAGCGGCCACGAAGAAGGCGTTGCCGACCAGCAGGACGGCCAGCCAGAGAATTCCCACCCAGTCGCTCATTCGGCACCACTCTCGCCGGCGGCATCGCTTTCGCCGTGCGCACGGTCGGGCCGGAAGCAGATCCGGTCGATCCGGCGCCCGTCCATGCGGGTGACGCTCAGGGTGCCGCCGCCGACGTCGACGGTGTCCCCCACGGAGGCTATCCGGCCCAGTTGGCTCATGACGTAGCCTGCCACCGTTTCGTAGGCGGACTCGTCGGGAACGGTCAGTCCCGGGATCTGTTCGGAAAGTTCGTCGGGCCGCAGCAGGCCCGGGAAGTACCAGTCCCCCGAGGCGCTCTGCAGCAGCCCCGGCCGGACCTTGTCGTGTTCATCGGCCACTTCTCCGACAATTTCCTCCACCAGATCCTCCAGCGTGGCGATACCGGCGGTTCCGCCGTACTCGTCCAGGACCACGGCCAGCTGCAGGTTGCCTTCGCGCAGCTCCGCCAGCAGGGCGTCCAGGTGAATGGTTTCCGGAACCCGGAGCACATCGGTCATGATGGCGCCGGCCTCCAGCTTGGCGCGCCGGTCGGAGGGAACGGCGATGGCCTTCTTGATGTGCACCACGCCGCGGATGTCGTCGGAGGATTCCCCGATGACCGGGAACCGCGAATAGCCGGTGCGGCGGGCCGCCTCCACAATGTCGGAGACCGGCTGGTCGCCGTCGATGGTCTCGACCCGGATGCGGGGCGTCATGACGTCCGCTGCCGTCCGGCCCGAAAACTTGAGCGTGCGGGCGATGAAGTTGGCGGTGCCGGCGTCCAGGGTGCCCATCGCCGCCGAGCGGCGCACGAGTGAGGCCAGCTCCGCCGGAGTCCGTGCCCCGGAAATCTCTTCCTTGGCCTCCAGGCCGAAGATATTGAGCACCTTGTTGGAGAAGCCGTTGAGCACCACGATGGCAGGTCTGAAGATGGCCGTGAAAATCAGCTGCGGACCCGCGAGGGCCTTGCCGACCTGGAACGACAGCGCAATCGCCATGTTCTTCGGCACCAGCTCGCCGATCAGCATGGACAGGAGCGTCGCGAAGGCCATCGCAAGGATCAGCGACACGGAGGCAACCGCGGCTTCCGGCAGCCCGAGGGCGGCCAGCGGGCCCTCGAGCAGTTTGCCGACGGAGGGCTCCATGACATAGCCGGTGAGCAGGGTCGTGATGGTAATGCCCAGCTGGCAGCTGGAAAGCTGCGTGGACAGGGACTTGAGGCACTTAAGCAGGGGCGCGGCTGCAGTGTCGCCGTCATCGACGGCCCGCTGGACCGTGGACTGGTCAAGGGCAACGAGGGAGAATTCAACGGCTACGAAGAAACCGGTTCCCAGGATGAGCAGCAGTCCTGCTCCGAGAAGAAGCCACTCCATTTAGCGGCCTGCTTCCGGGGCAGCGGCGCGGTGCGGGGTGCCGGTACCGGGGAATCGCGTGGCCGGGGGGCGGAACGGTGCGCCCGGCGGAGGATGGTCGGCCGCGGCCGACCCTGTTTCCTGTAAGGCTCCGGGCTGGTGTGTCGCCGGAGAATGATGGGCACGTGAACGGGGTTTGCCGGCTCTTCGGGTGGACTGCGCGGGAACGGTTTCCGTTCCCCGCTGACAGCCCCCAGGCCGGCACCTAGATTTACTGTCCATAAGGAGTTCAGTCTACAGGAGCAGCCGCCGCCGGCCGCCGCCCGTGACGCCCGACGGCGGCCGCGTCCTTCCGCGGTGCAGCTCACCAGCTCTGCGGGACCGGACGGCCTTCCTCATAGCCGGCGGCGGACTGGATCCCGGCCACGGCGCGGTCCCGGAACGCCGCAAGGTCGGCGGCCCCGGCGTAGCTCATGGAGCTGCGGAGCCCGGCGGTGATCATGTCCAGCAGGTCCTCGACGCCGGGCCGCGCCGGATCGATGAACATCCGGGAGGTGGAGATGCCTTCCTCGAAGAGGGCCTTGCGGTCCTTTTCGAAGGCGCCCTCGCGCTGGTTGCGGTTCTGCACGGCCCGGGCGGACGCCATGCCGAAGCTTTCCTTGAACTGCCGCCCGCCGGCGTCCTGCTGCAGGTCCCCGGGGCTTTCGTGCGTGCCGGCGAACCAGGACCCGATCATGACCTGGCTTGCGCCGGCAGCGAGGGCAAGCGCCACGTCGCGCGGGTAGCGGACGCCGCCGTCGGCCCAGACCCGTCCGCCGGCGGCCCGGGCGGCGGACGAGCACTCCAGCACGGCGGAGAACTGCGGCCGGCCCACGGCCGTCATCATGCGCGTGGTGCACATGGCGCCGGGTCCCACGCCGACCTTGACGATGTCGGCGCCGGCCTGGATCAGTTCGCGGGTGGCCCCGGCGGTGAC
>DASWAW010000364.1:0-3558 GCA_036390955.1 Arthrobacter sp. | reverse complement strand
CCGCTGAAACCGGCCCGCCGCAGTTTGTGATCACTGCCGAGAACCTGACGAAGCGCTACGGCGATGTGGTCGCGGTCGACGGGATCTCCTTCTCCGTGCCCGCCGGCGAGGCGTTCGGCCTGCTCGGCCCCAACGGCGCCGGCAAGTCCACCACCATGAAGATGATCGGCGGGGTTTCCCAGCGCACGTCCGGGAACCTGAGCATCATGGGCCTGGACCCGGACCAGAACGGCCCGGAGGTCCGCGCGCACCTGGGCGTCGTCCCGCAGCAGGACAACCTTGACGAGGAGCTGAAGGTCCGGGACAACCTGCTGGTCTACGGCCGCTACTTCGGCTTGCCCATGAGTTACCTGAAGCCCAAGGCCGACGAGCTGCTGGAGTTCGCGCAGCTCACCGACAAGGCCAAATCCAAGGTGGACGCGCTTTCCGGCGGCATGAAGCGCCGCCTCACGATCGCGCGCTCCCTCATCAACGAACCCCGGATCCTGCTGCTGGACGAGCCCACCACCGGACTCGACCCGCAGGCCCGGCACATTCTCTGGGACCGGCTGTTCCGTCTCAAGGAGCAGGGCGTCACCCTGATCCTCACCACCCACTACATGGATGAGGCCGAGCAGCTCTGCGACCGCCTGATCGTGGTGGACAAGGGCAGGATCATGGCCGAGGGTTCCCCCGCCAGCCTGATCCGCGAATACTCCACCCGCGAGGTCCTCGAGCTGCGCTTCGGCTCGGAACGCAACGCCACCGTCGGCGCCGAACTCGAGGGCATCGGCGATCGGCTGGAAACCCTGCCGGACCGCGTCCTGATCTACGCGCACGACGGCGAGGCCGCCCTGGAGGAGGTCTCCGCCCGCGGGCTGCGGCCGGTGACCTCGCTGGTGCGCCGGTCCTCGCTTGAGGATGTCTTC
Source organism: Arthrobacter sp. (assembly GCA_036390955.1). Lineage (GTDB taxonomy): Bacteria > Actinomycetota > Actinomycetes > Actinomycetales > Micrococcaceae > Arthrobacter. The sequence goes on along the minus strand of DASWAW010000364.1, from coordinate 2,650 downwards.
CTGCGCCTGACCGGCAGGAGCCTCGTTGACTAGGAAAGCGGCGGTCCCCGGGAAGGCGGGAGCGCCCGGGGTGGTGTCCCCGGCGCCGGGCACGACGGCGGCTTCCGCCCTGCGCGCCCACTCCCCGGAGGTCTCGGCGGCCCGGGCCCGCCGGTGGGGGTCGCTTTACTTCGCCGAACACGTGCTTCGGGTGATGAAGAGCTACGGCTGGACCATCGTGATGTACGGCGTCGGACAGCCGGTCGCCTACCTCTTCGCCATGGGCGTGGGCCTGGCGACGCTGGTCGACACGAACAGCGGGGCCGGCTTCGGCGGGGTCAGCTACCTGACCTTCATCGCGCCGGCGCTGCTGGTCTCGGCCGCGGTGATGGCGGCGGCCAGCGAGTTGACTTTCCCGATCATGGACGGCTTCAAGTGGCGCCGGATCTACTACGGGCCGCACGCCTCGCCGCTGACGCCCCAGCAGATCGCGCTGGGGCAGATCATCGCCGTCACGGTGCGCTTCCTGCTGCAGTCCACAATCTACTTCGTGGTGGTGGCGCTGTTCGGGGCGGCGCCGAGCCCCTGGGGCTGGGTGTCGATCCTCGTCGCCACGCTCACCGGGCTGGCCTTCGGGCTGCCGCTGATGGCTTACGCCGCCTCCATCACGCAGGACAAGGGCCAGTTCGCCATGGTCATGCGGTTCATCGTGATGCCGCTGTTCCTGTTCTCCGGCACCTTCTTCCCGCTGGATACCCTGCCGCTGGCCGTGCGCTGGGTCGGCTGGATCTCACCGATCTGGCACGGCACCGAGCTGAGCCGGGTCTTCAGCTACGGCTATCAGGAGGCCCCGCTGCTGACCATCGCGCACTTCGTCTTCCTGCTGGCCCTCACCGTGGCCGGCTGGGTCCTGACCAAACGCCGGTTCATCAAAAGGATGGCCGGATGAGCGCCGTCACCGCCAACCACCCCGACGCCGAGGCAGCCCGCAACCGGAAGTTCGGGCCGCTGTACTCCCGGAACGTCCGCGCCGTCGTCGGCCGCGGGCTGATGGCCACCAAGAGCAGCAACTGGATGGTTATGCTCTCGGGCTTCTTCGAGCCCGTGCTGTACCTGATCGCGATGGGCGTCGGCCTCGGCGCCATCGTCGGTACGGTGCAGGGGCCGGGCGGCGGGGAGATTTCCTACGCCGCCTATATCGCCCCGGCATTGCTGGCCGTGTCCGCGATGAACGGCGCCGTCTACGACTCCACCTGGAACGTCTTCTTCAAGATGAACTTCGCCAAGCTGTACCAGGGGATGCTCTACACCTCGCTGGGCCCGCTGGACGTCGCGATGGGCGAGATCTTCCTGGCCCTGCTGCGCGGCCTGCTGTACGCCACCGGATTCACCGCCGTGATGGGCATCATGGGGCTTCTCACCTCGCCGTGGGCCATCCTGATGATCCCGGCCGCGGTCCTGATCGCCTTCGGTTTCGCCAGTTTCGGCATGGGCATCACGAGCTTCATGAAGACGTTCCAGCAGATGGACTGGATCAACTTCTTCATGCTGCCCATGTTCCTGTTCAGCGCTACCTTCTACCCGCTCAGCGTCTATCCGCAGTACATCCAGTGGCTCATCCAGGCGATGCCGCTCTGGCACGGCGTCGAACTGCTCCGGCAAATCAGCGTCGGAGCCTTCAGCCCGGCGACCGCCATCCACATCGGCTACTACCTCGTGATGATCGCCCTCGGCATGCTGCTGACCACCCGCCGGCTCCGCAAGCTGTTCCTCAAATGACGTTCCAACAACGGAGAACCCCATGATCGGCAAATGGCAGGCCCTCGTCATCGACTGCGAGGACCCGGACACCCTGGCGGGCTTCTACGAGGAGCTCCTCGGCATGGTCCGGGTCCAGGAGGACGACGGCTGGATCTCGATCGGCGACGCAGCCGACCGCCCCGCGGTCGCCTTCCAGCGCGTGGAGCGGCTGGTCCGGCCCCGGTGGCCGGACGCAGACCACCCGCAGCAGATGCACGTGGACGTGCTGGTCGAAGACCTCGACGCCGCCGAAGCGGAGGTCCTCCGCCTCGGCGCCACCAGCCTGAACGCGGGCAGCACAGGCTTCCGGGTCTACACGGACCCCAGCGGCCATCCGTTCTGCCTGGTCCTTTCCTGACGGCGGGTCCTTTCCTGAAGGTGGCTCCTTTCCTGACGGCGGCTCCTCTCCTGACCGCGGTTCCTCTCCCGACGGCGGCTCCTTTCCTGACGGCGGCCGATTGAAGGTGGCGGGCGCTAAGGCGTCGAAAGCCGGCCGTTTAGGGCGCCGCGTAGGGCACCCGTTGGGGCCGCCCGTTCGCCCCGGGTGGAAGCGGGCCGGGGGGCCCCCGGAGGTTTGCGATAATAGGCTCATGCAATCTCTGGGCAACCCCGCGTCTTCCAAGCCGTCCGCGAACAACACCGCCACGGGCAGGTTCTCCATGTTCCGCATCAGCGGACCCGGGATGATGGTGTTCATTATCGCCTTCGTCGTCGCGGTCATCTTCGCTGCGAACCAGAACGACGTCGTGGGCTGGATCGTGGCGATCATCGCCGGCTTCTGGCTCGCCCTGGCCTCGTTCGTGGTCTTCAGCATCCAGAAAGCGGCCAGGAAAGCCGGTGCCAAGCTCACCGAAGCGCAGAACGCCTTCAA
>DASWAW010000363.1:0-1965 GCA_036390955.1 Arthrobacter sp. | reverse complement strand
TGTTTACTTGCGTGTTGCATGTGGCTGCCGAAGCAATTGAAGTCGTAACTACCACCCGCCGCACAAGCTGAATCCGGACAAATCCGGGTTCCTCAACCTGCCGGCGTAACCGACCCCCGCGGTCGGGCGTGTCGCGCTTTTACACGCGTACTCGTCCGCAGTTCCATGGGGAGTGGGTTATGTTTGGTCTCCTACCTGGACCCTGACACCCGGCATTATCCGGATCGGGACGCGAAGGAGCGCTTGAACAACTCATCTAGTATGCCGGAATTAACGGGCAGAAGCGAATCAGCGGCCACGCGGGGTAGGGCCGGCGGGCCATTGCCTTCAGCGGGCCGCGTGGGGATGATAAGGGCATGACTGTGCAGGACTCTGTGGCAGTTCAGGCCCTCGCCGCGCGCCTGAGCCCCGAATTCCAGCTGGGCGTGGCCTCTGCCGCCTTCCAGATCGAGGGCTCCCTCGACGCCGGCGGCCGTGGCCCCTCCGGCTGGGACGCGTTTGCCGAGAAACCCGGCAGCATCCGGGACGGCCACTCCCCCGCCGTCGCCTGCGACCACTACAACCGCACTCCCGAAGACATCGAGTTGATGCGCACGCTTGGCATCGACTCCTATCGCTTCTCCCTCTCCTGGCCGCGGATCCAGCCTGACGGCACGGGACCGTTCAACGGCGAGGGGCTCGATTTTTACGACCGGCTGATCGATCGGCTGCTCGAGGCCGGTATCTCCCCGATGGCCACCCTGTACCACTGGGACACTCCGCTGCCGCTGGAACACCGCGGCGGCTGGCTGAACCGGTCCACGGCGGAGCGCTTCGCCGAGTACAGCGCGGCGGCCGGCCGGCGCTTCGGCGACCGCGTGGCGCAGTGGGTGACGCTGAATGAACCGGTGTCAGTGACGCTCAACGGCTATGCCCTGGGTGTCCACGCCCCGGGCCGCGACCTGCTCTTCGATGCCCTGCCTGCGGTGCACAACCAGCTCCTCGGCCACGGCCTGGCCGTGCAGGCGCTGCGCGCCGAGGGGGTCAACGGCGCCGTGGGCGTCACCAACCTGCATTCCCCCGTCCGGCCCGCGTCCCGTTCGGTCACGGACCGGTTCCTGGCCAACATCTTCGACCTCGTGCTGAACCGCGTCTATGCCGACCCCATCCTCCTGGGCCGGTATCCGAAGGTGCCGCTGATCGCGAAGCCCTGGTTCCGTTCGCTGGGCAGGAGCTCCGACGCCGATCTCCGGACCATCAACCAGCCCCTGGACTTCTACGGGCTGAACTACTACTACCCCGTGAAGGTCGCGACGGGCGCCGGACCGGGCGAAAGCCCCGTGGGCACCACGGACGCGATGCTGAAGATGCCGTTCCACATGGCCGCGTTCCCGGAATACCCGACCACGGGTTTCGGCTGGCCGGTGGCGCCGGACCACCTGGGGCCGCTGCTGCGCGAACTGAAGGACAGGTACGCCGGGGCGCTCCCGCCGCTGTACATCACCGAAAGCGGTGCCAGCTTCCCCGAGCCCGACCATGTCTCCGGCCCCATCGCGGACACGGAACGGATCAGCTACATCGCGTCCCACCTGGGGCATGCACTGGACGCCACGGCCCCCGGCGGCATCGCCGAGGACGTCGAACTGCTGGGCTACTACGTCTGGACCCTGATGGACAACTTCGAGTGGGCGGCCGGCTACTCGCAGCGCTTCGGCCTGGTGCACGTGGATTTCGACACCCAGGAACGCACACCCAAGGATTCGTACTACTGGTACCAGGCGCTCAGCCGGGCACGCAAGGGCTGAACGGGCGGGCGCCTATTTCTCCCGGTTCGCCCGGCTGATCCGCTTGGCCCGCTCAATCTCGTGGCGGAAGTGCTTCTTGGCCCAAAAGACACCGGCGACGACGGCAACGGCCACCAACAGGAAAATAAACCAGCCCATTGTGAGCTCCCTTCGTTGGGAGCAACGATATCAGCGCCCGGCC
>DASWAW010000362.1:0-3588 GCA_036390955.1 Arthrobacter sp. | reverse complement strand
CGGAATCCTGCTGGCCCTGATGGCGCTGACCGGTCTGGCCTCCACCGCCGCGACCGGGCTGAAGCTCAACCTGCCCGCCATGGCCGGGCTGCTGGGTGCCGGACAACTGGTGCTGCATGAGGCCTTCACGGCCTTCAGCGGCCCGGCCCCCGGCGGTTCCGCGCCGGGACCGGCGGGCGCACCCGGGCACCACCTTGCCGCGGTCCCCCTCCCCGCCAGCGTTGACAGCCACCTCACGGCGCCGGGTCTGGACCCACAACTTTCCCTGCTGATGCTGGCCGGCCACACCCTCGCAACGCTCCTCTGCGCCCTCCTCCTGGCCAGGGGCGAGGAGGCCCTGTGGTCGCTCGCGGCCTGGCTCCGCCCGCTGCTCCGGCTCCCCGTTCCGGTGACGCCCGACGCCGTCGTGGCGCCGTCAGCCACCAGCGGGCGCACCGGGTCCGCGCCGCTGCCGTGGCGCAACCTCCGGCGCGATTGCCGCCGCGGGCCGCCCGCCGCCGTCGTATTTTCCTGACTCTCCCCCGGCCGCGGCCGCACCATAACTAGCTGGGCCGTAACTTCGGGCACGGAATGTCAGCACCGCCGCCGCGCCACTCCCCCATTTTTGTGTGCCTGCCGCTGTGCAGCGCGCACGCCTGAAAGGCAACCCCTGTGAAGACTTCTGCCATCCCCGTCCTGCGCCGCACCCTCACCGCCACCGCTGTGGCCGGCGGAACTGCCGCCCTGATGCTCGCCGGTATTTCGGGCGCCTCGGCCCACGTCGGCGTCACCCCGGATAAGACCACCGCGAACTCCTACGCCCTGCTGACCTTCGGAATCCCGCACGGCTGCGAAGAGTCCGGGACTACCAAGGTGACCATCACCCTTCCCGCCGAACTCAACGATGCGCAGCCCACGATCAACCCAAACTGGACAGCCGCCAAGGTCACAGAACAGCTGGCCGAGCCAAGGAAGCTCGCCGACGGCACCTCCATCACCAAACGGACCAGCCAGATCGTCTACACCGCCAAGGCGCCCCTGGAACCCGCCCTGAGAGACGCGCTGGTGCTCTCGGTGAAACTGCCCGACGTTGCCGGGAAGACCCTGTACTTCCCGACACTGCAGAACTGCGAGGTGGGTCAGACCGACTGGTCGCAGCTCCCCGCCGAAGGGCAGGATCCGCACTCGCTCAAGGCTCCGGCCCCATCCATCTCGGTCACCGCCTCAGCTGAGGCTGCAGCCGACGGGCACAGTGCCCATGCCGCCAGCACCTCGGACACCGCGCCGGAGGCGGTCCCGGCCGCTGCGGTGAGCGACGGCGGCGCCCAGGCCCGCAGCTGGGCCGGACTGGTGGCTGGTGTCGGCGGCCTCGCCCTCGGCGGCCTCGCCCTGGTCCGCAGCCGGGGCAACAAGCCGGCACCGGTCCGCGTTTCGGCACCCGGCTCCGCGCCCAAGAAGTAGCTGACCTCGGTTGATGCCCGGAAATCACAATCCGGGCATCAATCGGGCGCCGCCGTCGTGGCGTCGTTGACTCAGGCCGCAACGGGCATGAAGGTGGTGCCATGACGCCTCAGCGATTCACGAACAGACTGGTACTCACGACGACGGCGGCCGCGGCGGCGCTCTTCCTTGCCGGCTGCGGCACCGGCACGCCGCAGGCCCAGACATCCAGCGCCCCGGCATCCTCCTCCCCCGCAAGCTCCGCAAGCTCCGCAAGCCAGCCTGCCGCCTCCGCAGCGGCCACGGCCGCCAGCTCCGCGGCCGCCGCGCCGGTCGTGTCCACGCCGGCGGCCCCCGGACTGTGCAAGGCCTCCGGCCTGACGGCGACGATCGATTCCACCGGCGGCGGCGCGGCCGGCAGCGTCTACATGAAGCTGATCCTGACGAACTCCGGCACCGAGCCGTGCCTGCTGAAGGGCTTTGCCGGTGTCTCCCTCACCGCCGACGCCAACGGCGACCCGATCGGCGCCGCGGCGATCCGTGACGAATCCACCCCGGCCGCCGACGTCCTGCTCGCCCCGGGGCAGGCCGGGACCGCGACGCTGCGCTACAGCCAGGCAGCCAACCACCCGGACTGCATCATGGCCCCGGCCGCCGGCTTCCGCGTCTACCCTCCCGAGGACACCGCCTCGCTGTTCATCGCCCAGCCCAGGGACGCCTGCAGCGACACCGCCACCCAGCTGCTCACCATTGGCGCCTTCCAGGCGCTGTAAACACCCGGCACCGGACGGCGTTCCGTCCGCGGGCGCCGGCCAGTCCCCAAGGCCGGGCTGCCGTCCGGAGATTTTGACCGCGGGACGGCCCGCAATTTGCTGTCGGTGGCTTAAGGCATGATTGAGGAATGAAGGGGCAGGAGCTCGCCGGCGGGACACTCGCGGCCGACGCCATGGACCGGTTCAGCCGGCCGACCCGGGACTGGTTCCTGGGTGCATTCGCGGCGCCCACGCCGGCGCAGAACGGCGCCTGGAACGCGATCTCCTCCGGCGCGCACGCGCTCGTGGTCGCCCCTACCGGCTCCGGCAAAACCCTCGCGGCCTTCCTCTGGGCGCTCGACCGGCTGCTCGTCTCCGCCCCCGCGGAGCCTGAGGGGCTGCCCGGCCTCGACGCCGTAAAAGGCGCCCGGCGGAAGGCACCCAAACGCAAGACCCGGGTGCTCTACATCTCACCGCTCAAGGCGCTGGGCGTTGACGTCGAACGCAACCTGCGCGCCCCGCTGATCGGGATCACCCAGACCGCCAAACGCCTGGACCTTCCCGCACCGCTGATCACCGTGGGCGTCCGCTCCGGTGACACCCCGGCGTCGGACCGCCGCTCGCTGCTGAGCAACCCGCCGGACATCCTGATCACCACACCCGAATCCCTCTTCCTCATGCTTACATCCAAGGCGCGGGAAACGCTGAGCGAGGTGGACACGATCATCGTCGACGAGGTCCACGCCGTCGCGGGCACCAAACGCGGCGCCCACCTGGCCGTGTCCCTGGAACGCCTCGATGCCCTGCTCCCGAAACCTGCCCAGCGGATCGGACTCTCGGCCACCGTCGAGCCCAAGGAGCTGGTGGCGCAGTTCCTCGCCGGCTCCGCACCCGTGGAAATCGTGGCCCCGCCCTCGAAGAAGACCTGGGACCTGACGGTCTCCGTCCCGGTGGAGGACATGTCCGACCTGCAGGGCGCGGCCGGCGCCTTCGACTCCGGTCCGGCGTCCGGGCTGCAGCCGCAGGCGTCGATCTGGCCGCACGTGGAGGAGAAGATTGTGGACCTGGTGCTGGCCAACCAGTCCACCATTGTGTTCGCCAATTCCCGTCGGCTCGCCGAACGCCTGACCGCCCGGCTCAACGAGATCTATGCCGAGCGGCAGCTGATGGCCGCAGGCGGCGGCCCGGACGGGTTCGGCGCCGGGGCACAGGGCTTCGAGCCCGTGCCGGCGGGAGCACCGGCCGGCGGCACCCCGGCGCTGGCCACCTCCACCGCGACACCGGCACACATGATGGCCCAGGCCGGCAGCACCGCCGGCGCCGATCCGGTCCTGGCCCGCGCCCACCACGGCTCGGTCTCCAAGGACCAGCGGGCCCTGATCGAAGACGACCTGAAATCCGGGCGGCTGCGCTGCGT
>DASWAW010000361.1:0-2663 GCA_036390955.1 Arthrobacter sp. | reverse complement strand
CCTTGTCGCGTGCGCCCGCTGTGACAAGAGGAATCCGCTGGGGTGCAGGTAACGTAAGGTACGTGCAAATGAGTCAGGCGTTGGTCAGGATCGCAGCCGGGTGGCTGCTGGGCCTGATGCTCGCCGTGGCCGGTGGCATTGTCGCGGTCAATATCGTGAACAACAGCATCGCGAGCCCGCAGCAGCCTGTCCGCGAATACCTCGACGCCTTGCAGCAGGGCGAAGGAGAAAAGGCCCTCGGCCTGCTGCGAGCCTCGGTACCGCAGGGAAACCCAGCCATGCTGGACGGCACGGCGCTGCAGACCGCCGCCGCTCGGATCAGCGGGGTAAAGTACGGCGAAGCCGAGGACCGCGGCGGCAACCAGGTCATGGTGCCGATTGACTACACCATTGACGGCAGCCAGCTGCGGACCGAGTTCCTGCTGGAAAAGTCCGGTGTGGAGTGGCTGTTCTTCCACAAGTGGGCCTTTGTCCCGGCCGCCCTCCCGGTCCTGGATGTCACGGTGGTCAACTCCAACGAGGCCACGCTCAACGGGGTACCGGTGAACATGCCCAACGGGCGCAACACCTTCGCCGTCTTCTACCCGGGCGAATACGAGGCCTCCCTGTCAGGTACGTACTTCTCCGCCCCGCCCACCAAGGCCACGCTGTCCGGCCGGGACGTCCCCGTCGCTCCGTTGAACCTGATGACCGAGGCCACCGACGGGCTGAAGGACGCGGTGGGCGGCAAGGTCAAGGAATTCCTGGACACCTGCGCCGACACCGCCGACAAGGAGCAGAAGCTCCAGCCGGACTGCCCGTTCTACCACACCACCAACAACCGCGTCATCGACGGCACCATCGACTGGAGCATCACCGAGTACCCCACCGTCAGCATTGAGCCCTTCGGCGGCCGCTGGGTCGTGGCGCCCCTGAACGGCAAAGCCCGGATCAAGGCCCAGCAGGTGGACCTGTTCACCGGGGCCATGACGGAACTCAACGCAGTCCACGACTTCAGCTTCACCACCCGCCTGGACGTCGACGGCGACACCGTCAAGGTCACCCCGCTGCTGAGCTATTAGCTGAACCCAGCCGGCAGCCCGGTTACAACCCGGCCTGCCGGGGGCTCCGTCCCCCGACGGACAGCCGCCGACACCGGGCCGTTACTGCGGACGTCAGTCCATTCCGCGCAGATCCAGCACCAGGTCGGTGTCGCCGTCGGCCTGCAGCAGCACCGGAATGCCCCAGTCCTGCTGGTACAGGTGGCAGGCCGCGTGGTCCGGGATCTCGCCGTCGGCGTCCTCCGGGCCGTCGCAGGCAGCGGCGCGGGCGGTAATGTGCAGCACGCCCTCCGGCACGTCGGAAGCTAGTTCCAGGGTGCGGAGCAGACCCACCGAGGTCCCGCCGCCGGCCAGCAGCAGTTCCGGCGGTGTGGAGGAAATCTTCAGCTGGGTCGGGTCGCCCCAGCGGTCATCGAGTTTCTGGCCGGTCGGGGCCGTGAAGCGGACGGTCAGCTCCAGCAGCCCGGGGGCCACGGGGGTCTTGGGCCGGTGCGTCTGGGCCGCACCCTCGTCGACCTGCTGTGCTTCTTTGGGGATCGGCACATAGACCAGCTGGTGCTTGTTCGCTTCGACCACCACCAGCAGCGGCTCGGCGCCGGCCACGTGCGTGTGGTCCACAATCACGTCGGAGGGCTCGGAGAGCCCGCGCGCCAAGGTGGAGACCGTGCCCGACACGGGGTCGTAGCGGCGGACGGCACCGTTGTAGGTATCGGCGATCGCCACCGAGCCGTCCGGCAGCACGGTAACACCCAGCGGGTGCTGCAGCCGGGCGTCGGAGGCCTTTCCATCACGGAAACCAAAGTCGAACAGGCCCTTGCCGACCGCGGACTCAACGGTGACGGCGCCGCCGTCGCCAATTACGAGCTTGCGCAGGGCCGAGGTTTCGGAGTCCGCCACCCAGATGTTGCCGTCCGCGTCCTCGGCGAGACCGGAGGACTGGGCGAACCAGGCCTCCTCCGCCGGTCCGTCGAGCAGGCCCTCGAGTCCGTTGCCGGCAATGATGGACACGGCGCCGGAGCGCGGGTCGAAGCTGAAGATCTGGTGCACGCCGGCCATCGCGACCACAACGGCGTCCAGCTTGGCGGACCAGACCACGTCCCAGGGCGAGCTGAGGGAAACCTGCAGCGGGTCCGCTTCCAGCCGGGCGCCATAGGCGGCACCCTCCTCGTCGACCCGCGCCGGTCCCGTCTCCAGGAGCCGCTGCACGCCGTTGCCGGCCAGCGTGGTGACGCTTCCGTCCGCGAGGTTCAGCCCGCGCAGGCGGTGGTTCACGGAGTCGGCGATAACGACGTCGTAGCCTGCCTCGGCGGCGGCGTCCTCCGGGAGCAGCACCAGGCCCTGCGGTTCGTTGAACCGGGCGGTTGCGGCATTTCCGTCGGAGTGGCCCTTGTCGCCGGAACCGTAAGTGGCGAGAACTGTCTGGAAGTCGGTGGACAGCTCCACGAGGCGGTGGTGACCGGTGTCGGTGACCAGCCAGGATCCCGCATCCGCAGCGCTTCCGACGCCCCGGCCGTCCGGGAGGAACAGGGCCTTGCCGGGGAACCGCAGCGTGCCCGACGTCGGCTCCGGCGCCACATAGGGCCCGTCGCCGCGGTGCAGGGTGCCTTTCGCCTCGTGCTCGGC
>DASWAW010000360.1:0-14426 GCA_036390955.1 Arthrobacter sp. | reverse complement strand
CCTCTTCTTGGGCAAGCACAACTACGCGACGGGCACGGTCCGTAAATCGCTCAAACATTTCGCCACACTCCTAGCTACGACGTACTTTGATGCTACGTGGCCGGGTTCAAGAATTGGGGCTTGTTCGCCACAGGGGAAACCCGGACGCCCAAGCGGCGTCACATCACGGCGCAAACACTGCCCGGCGGGGCCCCGACGGCGGCTGCGACCCTGCCGCGGCGGCCCCCCGGATGGCGGCGGGCGCGCCCTGCCCGGTTGCTCCTTGCGGATCGCGTTGTGACCGTCGCGTCGCGGCCCCGCAGCGCTTCGTTAGCCGCGCACCGGACTCGATGCCACGGCGACCGGAACGCGTGACGGCGCCGTCAACGCAGTCGGGCGGCCATGACAAAGCCCCCGCTGTAAAGCAGGGGCATTGTCATTTGGTATTGCGCTCTGGCTTTTACGGCACCGCAAGGCACCTGGCCTGACGGCTAGGAATTAGCCTTTTGGTAGGCTTCCTGAATTTCGGCCTGGATACGTCCGCGGCTGTTTACCGCATAGCCGTTATCGCGGGCCCATTGACGGATCTGGGCTGAGTCCTGGTTCCGGCCGGACGAAATTTTGGTACGGGTCGCGCGGCCGCTTGAGGTCTTGCGCGCGTGGGTTACAAACCGCTCAACGGCAGAGCGCAGTTCTGCGGCATTGTCCGATGACAGGTCGATTTCGTAGCTGACGCCGTCGAGGCCGAACCGGACGGTTTCGTCCGCGGACCCTCCGTCCAGGTCATCGACAAGGATGATTTTAACTTTCTGTGCCATTAAAGACTCTCTTTCCAAAAGGATGAGTATTTACGAAAAGCAGGATCTGTCTGCTTAAAGTATCCTCCGCTTTATGGCAACGAGTCAAAGCGAAAAAGAGTTTCCAAAGGAAAACCCAAGGTTGAATAGCCCGCTATTAGTTCGGGCCGTTGGAATGGCCGTCGTTGCGGCGGGCGCCGGGGGCCTGGGCATTTTCGTCGGCTTCCGCCTGGGCGCGCGCTTCGGCCTGGCGCTCGGATTTGTCGGCATTGAAAATCGATTTCATGGCAAACCAGAAAATCAGGCCGACCACGACGGAGGGAAGCAATACGGCGATGTACTCCATGGTCAGTGTCCTTCGGGCTTCAGCAGCGGGAACAGGATGGTCTCGCGGATACCGGCGCCGGTGAAGAGCATGACCAGCCGGTCGATGCCCAGGCCAATCCCGCCCATGGGCGGGGCGCCGTACTCCAAGGCGCGGAGGAAGTCCTCGTCCAGCTGCATGGCCTCGACGTCGCCGGCGGCGGAGCGCCGCGACTGCTCGGTGAGCCGTTCGCGCTGGATCACCGGGTCAATCAGCTCGGAGAAGGCCGTACCGCGCTCCATGCCGCCGATGATGAGGTCCCAGGCCTCGATCAGGCGGTCATCCTCGCGGTGCTGGCGGGCAAGCGGCTGGGCCGACGGCGGGTAGTCGTACACGAAGGTCGGGTTCAGCAGGGTCGGCTCGACGAGTTCGCCGAAGAGTTCCACGACGAGCTTCTCGGCATCCCAGCTGGCGTCGACCTTAACCTCATGCTTGGCGGCGAGTGCCAGCAGTTCCGATGCCGGGGTCTCCGGGGTGATCTCGTGGCCCACGGTTTCGGAGAGACCCGGGTAGACCGCCATCCAGGCCCAGTCGCCGTCGAGGTTGATCTCCCCCGCCTCGGTCTGCAGGACCCGGCCCACCCCGGCCGCGTCGGCGGCGTCGAGGATGAGCTCCTTGATGCGGTCCGCCATGACGAACTGGTCGGCCCAGGCCTCGTAGCTCTCCAGGGTGGTGAATTCCGGGCTGTGGGTGGAGTCCACACCCTCGTTGCGGAAGACGCGGCCCATGTCATAGACCCGGTCGATTCCGCCGACGACGGTCCGCTTGAGGTAGAGCTCGGTGGCGATCCGGAGGGTCATTTTCTGGTCGAACGCGTTCATGTGCGTCTCGAAGGGGCGGGCGGTGGCGCCGCCGTGGACCAGCTGCAGCATCGGGGTTTCCACCTCGACATAGCCCTGGCGGTGCAGGGTCTCGCGGATGGAACGGGTGATCGCGGCGCGGGTGTAGACCATTTCGCGGGCTTCGTCGCGGACAATGAGGTCCACGTAGCGCTGGCGGACGCGGGTCTCCTCGTTGAGCTCGGCGTGCAGCACAGGCAGCGGGCGCAGCGCCTTGGACGCCATTGACCAGGACCCGGCCATGACGGAGAGCTCGCCGCGCCGCGAGGAGATGACCTCGCCCTTGATGAAGACGTGGTCACCCAGGTCCACGAGGGCCTTCCAGTCGGCGAGCGCGTCCTCGCCGATGTTGGCCAGGCTCAGCATGACCTGCAGCCGGACGGCCTTGCCGTCCACGCCGCCTTCCTGGAGCGTGGCGAAGCACAGCTTGCCGGTGTTGCGGATGAAGACGATGCGGCCGGTGACACCGACGACGTCGCCGGTGGTTTCGTCAGCCTCGAGGTGTGCGTACTTCTCCCGGATTTCACCCAGGGAATGGGTGCGCTCAACACCGACCGGGTACGCCTCGACGCCGCGCTCGATCAGCTTGGCACGCTTCTCCATGCGGATGCGCGTCTGTTCGCTGGCTTCGTGGGAATCGGCGGCGGTATTCGGGGCGGAGGTGTTTTGGGAAGTCACAATCCCTAAGTTTACCGGGGATTCTGCCAGGGCCGGTCCCGGCCGAACCTGGCGGTTGCGGAATAGACTCAGGGCTGTGGAGACGCGGATCATCTGCACTGACGACGGCGAGGGGCGCCTTGAGCTGCATTCCGTCCGTCCTGCTCCTGGCCTGCCGCCCGGGCCCGGCATCGTGATCGTGCACGGCACCATGATCACTGACGGGCTGTACCGTCCGTTCGCGCGAACCATCAGCCGCTTGCTGGGCCGCCCGGTCCATTGCTACAACCGCCGCGGGCGCGCCGGATCCTCACCGCAACCGGCCAGCTACTCTGTGGCCATGGAGGTCAGTGATCTGGCTGCGGTCATGCGGGAAACGGAATCACGCGACGTGGTGGCGCACAGCTATGGCGGCTTCCTGGCCCTCCAGGCGGCACGGACGCTGCCGATCCGCAGGATGGTTACCTACGATGCGGCGGTGTCCCTGTCCGGCAGCCTCACCCGGCGCTGGCGGCCCGAGCTGGAGCGTTCGGTTGCTGCCGGGCAACTCGACGACGCCTGGGCCCACCTCGTCCAAGGCATCGAGGTCGGCGGGCCCGTGTCCAAGCTCCCGCTCGGCGCGCTGCGGATGCTCAGCATCCTCTCCGCACGGACCACCAAGGGCGCCGAAATGCGCAAGCTGCTGCCCACCGCCGTCGCGGAGATGCGGGCAGTGCTGGACGCCGACGCCGAGCTGGCCGACTTCGCGGCGGTCACGATGCCCACCCTGATGCTGAGCGGGGGCTGGAGCCCGGAGTACTTCACCGAAACGAGCCGGCAACTCGCCGCCGCCATCCCCGCCATCGAGTTTGCCGTGTTGCCAGGTCAGATCCACGAAAGCCCGCTCCGGCCCGGAATCCGGCTGCCCCGGGCGGTCGCAAGGTTCCTCCTTGCCGACGAAGGGAATCTGCACCCCCTCCCGGCGCGCAGGCGGCGGCTCAGGCTGGGCCGCTGAGCGGCGCGCCTTTACAATCGGTGGGCGACCCTTTCGAAAGGACCCCCTTGGCCAAGCTCTACTTCCGCTATGGCGCGATGAACTCCGGCAAGTCAACGGGATTGCTGCAGGCGGCCTTCAACTATGAGGAGCGCGGCCAGCGGGTCCTGCTGGCCAAACCGGACGTCGACACCAAGGGCGACGCCGACGTCGTGTCGCGGCTGGGCATGACCCGGTCGGTGGACTTCCTGGTCCCGGCCGGGGCGTCGGCCCGCGAGCTGTTCACCGCCCACGCGCACGGGGACGATCCCGACGCCCTGCTGGAGCACGTGGACACACAGCCGGTGGCCTGCCTGCTGGTGGACGAGGCGCAGTTCCTCGAACCGGCCCAGGTGGACGACCTGTTCCGGATCGCCGTCCTGGACAACGTTCCCGTGCTGGCCTACGGCATCCGTACGGATTTCCGCACCCGGGCGTTCCCGGGATCGCTGCGGCTCCTGGAAATTGCGCACACCCTTGAGGAACTCAAGACCATCTGCCGCTGCGGCCGCAAGGCCATCTTCAACACCCGCCGGGCCGGTGACCGGGTGGTCTTCGACGGCGACCAGGTCGCGATCGACGGCCAGGACGTCTGGTACGAATCGCTCTGCGGCTCCTGCTACCTCGAGGCCTCCGGCGGGCGGCTCGGCGACTAGCCGTCGCGGCCGCCCGGAACCCTACTACGCCGTAGCTGCAGCCTCGGCTAGGCTCGGACCATGACCCGCGAGAACATCAGAACCCCCGACGGCGGAACGATCGAGCTTTTCAGCACGGGTGCCGAACTGGCCTCGGCGGGCTCCGGCGTCGTCGTCGTGGCGGCCTCCATGGTGACCGCCGCCGACTACACCCGCTTCGCGCAGAAGCTCAGCGCGTCCCTCGGGCGCCCGGTGCACACCTTCAACCGGCGCGGGCGCGGCTCCTCCTCGCCGCAGCCGGAGGACTACACCCTCGACGTGGACATCAAGGACCTCTCCGCGGTGATGAGGCACACCTCCAGCACGGACGTTTTCGGGCACAGCTTCGGCGGCGCCGTGGCGCTGCACGCTGCCCGCACCCTGCCGGTGGAGCGCCTCGCCGTATACGACCCGGCCGTCTCCGTGAACCACAGTGTCACCGCGGACTGGACCACCGAATACGAGAAGGCAACGGCGGCCGGCGACGACGACCGCGCCCTCGCCGTGCTGCTCCGCGGCCTGGAAACCGGCAGCGCCCTGTCCCGGATGCCGCTGTCCATGCTGACGCTGGCGAACAAACTGGCCGCCGGCACCCCGCTCGGCAAGCAGATGCGTGAGCTGATGAAGACCGGTGTCCGGGAGATCAAGGCCATCATCGCCGCCGACATGCCGGCCGAGCCGTTCCTGGAGCTGCCGCTGGAGACACTGATCATCGTCGGCGAAAAGAGCCCGGCGTACTTCGGGGTGGCCTGCGCCCAGATCCACGAGGTGCTCTCGGGCTCCAGCTACACGATCCTGCCGGGCATGGGCCACGACGGCGTCAACAAGGCACCGGACAAGCTCATCTCCGCACTCAGCGAGTTCTTCGCCAGCTAAGAACCGCCAACCCACCCCCACCACCACAACACCTCCACCACCACAACGCGGGGTCACTTAGCGCCCATTCCGGTCGGCCGGATGGGCGCTAAGTGACCCCGCGTTGGTTTAAGCGGGTGGGGCTAGTGGGCGGCGGGGGCGGGGTGCTCCACTGCTGCGGTCTTGCGCATCATCGCAGACAGGACGACGGCGGCCACGGCGATGACCGATGCCGTGAGGAACGCCGCGTGCATCCCGGCGACGATTCCCGCGCCGGCGGACACAACCGCGTAGATCGAGACGAGCAGCGCGGTTCCGGCGGCCCCGGCCACCTGCTGCAGGGTGCTCATGATGGCCGAACCGTGTGAATACAGGTGCGGTGGCAGCGGGTTCAGCCCGGTGGTGAACGCCGGGGTGAAGATCAGCGCCAGCCCCAGGCTGAGGCCCACGTGCAGCGCGACGATCCACCCGACCGGCGTGCCCGCGTCAAGCAGGGAAAACTGGAACAGGGCCACAACCAGCAGGGACGAGCCGGTTACGGTCAGCGGCAGCGGGCCGACCTTGTCGAAGAGCCGCCCGATGAACGGGCCCAGCAGGCCCATCGCCAGGCCGCCGGGCAGCAGGGTCAGCCCGGTCTGCAGCGACGTCAGTCCACGGATTTCCTGCAGGTACAGCGGCAGGAGAATCACCGCGCCGAAGAGTGCGATCATGGCCACCACGAGCAGCAGCACGGACACCGTGAACATCCGGAAGGTGAAGGCGCGCAGGTCGAGCAGGGGCGCCTCGGACTTCTGCAGCCGCAACTGCCGGAGAACAAATGCGACCATGGCAATGACGCCCACGGCCAGCGCAATCACGGCGGGCGCACCGGGGCCGCCCTGGCCGCCGCCGATCTGGCTCAGTCCGTAGACGAGGCCGCCGAAAGCAGGAACGGTCAGCAGCACGGACAGGACGTCGAGGCGGGTTTTTTCCTTTTCGCCGATGTTGGTCAGGAACCGGGCACCGATGGCGAAGGCGGCCAGCGCGATCGGCAGGACAAAGACGAACATGAAGCGCCAGGTGAAGTGCTCAAGGATCAGTCCGGACACTGTCGGGCCCATGGCCGGCGCCACCGAGATGGCGATGCTGACGTTGCCCATCACGAAGCCGCGGCGTGAGACCGGGACCAGGGTAAGGATGGTCGTCATCAGCAGGGGCAGCATGATGGCCGTTCCGCCGGCCTGCACGATCCGGGCGAGCAGGAGGATTTCGAATCCCGGAGCGAGCGCCGCGAGCAGTGTGCCGCCGGAGAACAGGCCCATGGCCAGCATAAAGACGGCGCGGGTGGACAGCCGCTGCAGGATGAAGCCCGTCGTGGGGATCACCACGGCCATCGTGAGCATAAAACCGGTGGACAGCCACTGCACGGTGGGGGCGGTGACCCCGAGATCGACCATCAGCCGCTGCAGCGCGACGTTCATGATGGTTTCGTTCAGGATGACCACAAACGTGGCCACCAGCAGGGTGCCGATGATGGTGACGGATTCCCGGGACATCTTTGCCGGCGGCGCGGCCACCCCGCCGGCAGTTTGGGCCTGCGCGGGATCGCCGGGGGGCTTTGAAGAGACGTCTGTAGACATAGGGGTTTCCCTCAGGGAGTTTTGAAGTGGGTCTGCGAGCGTCGTCGCTACATCAGGTGCCAACCCGCGGAGCGCCACGGTAATTCCCGGCAGTGCAGAAAAGATTCCTGCTGCCGGACATCCAACGCGGGGTCAGGTACGGTCCATGGACGACATCGGCATGGGCCGTATCTGACCCCGCGTTGTTTGTTGGGGGTGGGGTTGGAGTCAGGAGTCCAGCGGGACGTTGTCGATCAGCCGGACCGGGCCCACCCTGGCGGCGATGAGCACCAGGCCCTCGCCGCGGAACGGGGTGTCCCGGCAGTTCTCGGCGAGCGGTTCGAGGGTGTGCGGATCCACGACGTCGAAGTAGTCCAGTTCCACGAGCGGCTGGGACGCCACGAGCGCCTGCGCCGACTCCAGGTCCAGCGGCTGGTGGGCGTTGGCCCGTTCCTCGACCAGCCGCAGCGCCCGGGAGAGCACCAGGGCTGCCTCGCGCTCCTCGGCGGAGAGGAAGCGGTTGCGGCTGGACAGCGCGAGGCCGTCAGGGGACCGCACGATCGGCACCGGGACGATGTCCACCGGGAAGTTCAGATCCGCCACCATGCGCTGGACCAGGGCCAACTGCTGGGCATCCTTCTGGCCGAAATACGCCCGGTACGCCGGCCATCCGGCGGCCGGGGAAGCTCCGGGCATGCCGTAGTGCAGCAGCTTGGCCACAACGGTCAGGGCGCCGTCGAAGTGTCCGGGACGGGAGGCGCCCTCCCACTTCCCCGCCATCGGTCCCGCGTTGATCCGCACCCGGGGCTCCCCGCCGGGGTAGACCTCGGCCACGTCCGGAGCGAACACCAGGTCCACGCCCTCGGCGTCCAGCAGCGCCAGGTCCGCGTCCAGGGTCCGGGGGTACCGTTCCAGGTCCACGGCCTCGCCGAACTGCAGCGGGTTGACGAAGATGCTCACCACCACCACGTCGTTTTGCGCGACGGCGGTGCGCGCCAGCTCGGCGTGCCCTTCGTGCAGGGCGCCCATGGTGGGCACCAGGCCCTGCGAGGTCCCGCCTTTCTCCTGGAGCAGCCGGGTGCTTTCGGCCCGGAGCTGGGCGGCCGTGGTCACGAGTTGGATCGCCACGTTAGGGGCCTTCCTTAGGGTTTGTTGCCATCATGGTCCGGGCCCTCGAGCGCCTGCGTGATGCTGTCTTGTTGTTCCGGTTTCAGCAGCCCCCGGCGTCCGGCCCGGCGTGCCGTCGCCCGGGCCATGGCCAGGTACGCCTCCAGAATATCGCCGTCCGAGCCGCCGTCGTGTTCCCGCAGGGAGTCGGCATGCGCGGCCACGGTGCCCACATCGCCGCGGGCCACCGGACCGGTCAGGGCCGATTCGCCCGAGGCGAGCGCGTTCTCCAGGGTTGCCCGCAGCAGCGGTCCCAGCATCCGTTCGGGGGCTTCGACGCCGACCTCCCGGAGAAGCTGCGAGGACTGCGCCACCAGGGTGACGAGGTGGTTGGACGCGTGCGCGAGGGCCGCGTGATAGAGCGTGCGGTCAGCTTCGGCGATCGCGACCGGCTCTGCCCCCATTTCCACGACGAGGGCCTGCGCAATGGGCAGCATCGCCGCGTCCGCCGTGACGCCAAAGGTGCAGTCCAGCAGCCGGGTAAGGTCCAGGCTCATCCCGGTGAACGTCATCGCCGGGTGCAGCGCCAGCGGGATGGCGCCGGCGGCCCGGACCGGATGCAGGATGCCGACGCCGAACCGTCCGGAGGTGTGCGCCACGAGCTGGCCCGGCTGCCAGGCCCCAAGCTTCGCCAGGCCGTCGACGAGCGGGCCGAGCGCGTCGTCGGGGACAGCGAGGAGCACCAGTTCGGCGCGCTCGACGATGTCCGGCACGTCCAGCACCGGGACGCCCGGGAGCAGGGCTTCCGCACGTTCCCGGCTGGCATCCGAGACCGCGGAGACCCCGATGATGGCGTGCTCCGCGCCGCGCAGCGCCGCCCCCAGGACGGCGCCGACCTTGCCGGCGCCGATGATTCCGATGCCGAGTCGTCCTGGTTTAGCCATGCTGCCGGCCGTCCTGTCTGTTGTCTTCTTCGGTGTGTGAGGGTTCGGCCACGAGGGTACGGACCTGGTCCAGCCAGTGTTCGCTGGTCTGGCGTTTGCGTGCGGCCCGGGCGCGGGCCGCCTGCGCGTCCAGCAGCGCCCGGCCCTCGTCCAGGCCGGCCTGGATCAGCCGCGGGGAAACCGGCCCGGCGGTGGTGTGCAGCACCAGGTCCGCCACCCGGAACCGCCGGGCCAGGGGCCCCTGCTCGAGCGCCATCGACTGGGTGCGCTGGTGCGGGACCACCACGAGATTCCGCCACCAGCGGCCCGAGCGGATCAGCAGGGCCGTGTCGGTGGCGGTGAAGCCGTTGCGCCGCCAGCCCAGCGGTGCCAGCAGCCGGGCGCGGCGCGGGGTGGTGACGAAGCCGCCGTCGCCGCTGGCGGCAACCGCCGTTGCCTCCGAACCCGCCGGGCCAGCCGTGCCCGCCGCGCCCTCCGCAAACACGGCCGGGTCGGCGAGGCCGTTGACGCCGGCGGCGAAGACCCGTACCGGGTCCGCGGTGCCCGGGTCGGGCAGGACGAGGGAGAGCATGGTGAGCACGTCGGGGAAGGTCCCCACCGGCAGGAGCGTGGTCCGGGATGAGCCCTCGCCGTTGTTTCCGGCGGCGCCGTAGCCGGCCACATTGACCTGGATCCGGTACCAGCCGAAGATCCGCCAGAGCGGTGGCTGACTGACCCGCAGTGCCTGGATCCGGCCCGGCGGCAGGGTCTGCGCCTGGGTGTCCAGCAGTCCGTAGCGCAGCCGGATGCCGTCCGGGGAAACGGCGGCGGTGAAGTTGTAGCCCCTGTTGATGGAGTTCCAGTACGCGGCCACCATGCCCAGCACGGCGGGGATCAGGAAGAGGTAGAAGCTGCGGTTCTCGGTCAGGGCCGAGAGCACCACCGAGGCCACGCCGCCAACGACCACGAACACGCTCTGCTCGCTCAGGATCAGGGACCCGACCAGGCGCCCCGGCGGGACAGTCAGCACGGCGTGCTCGGGCGCTTCCGGGGCGGCGGCCCCCGGGCGCGCGGGGTCAGGCACCGCGCGCCCGGCGCGGGCCAGGATCGTGGCGCGGAGCTGCCGCGCTTCGTCCGCGCGGAGATATGCGAGCCGCACCGCGGACTCCCCGGCGTCGGCGACCTCGAATCTGAGCTCGGCCAGCCCGAAGAGCCGGGCCAGCAGGGGCTGGATGATGTCGATCGCCTGGACCCTGTCCAGTCTGGCCTGCCGCTGCTGCTTGAACAGGAACCCGGTGTTCACCCGCACATAGCCTTCGGCCACCTGGTAGCGGGTGAAGTACCAGCTCAGGATGTAGCCGAGCACGGTGAGCAGCAGCAGGATGCCGCCGCCGAGCAGCAGCCACGGCGCCCGGCCCGCGATCCGCTCATCGACGAGGGGGCCGCCCTGGAGCATCCGTTCGAAGGTGTCCCGGAAGAAGAAGAATCCAATGGCGGCCAGCGCCACCCAGCCGCGCAGGAACGGTGAGGCCGGGTGCACGCGCAGCCACGCGCCGTCGGGGGTTCCCGCCGCGGCGCCGGCGGACGCCTCCGGGGCCGCTCCCGGTTTCACGGTGTTCGCCTAACGGAGGTCCTCACAGCGCCCCCGTCACAGTCCGGCCAGCCGGGCTTCACCGCGGGCGGAGAGCTGCTCACGGAGCCGGGCTCCCTCGGCGGCGGGCAGTCCCGGGATTTCCGCGTTGGTGCCGGCGGAGGCGGTGTGCAGTTTCAGCGTGCACAGGCCCAGGCCGCGTTCCACGGGCCCGGCGCCGATGTCCACGTACTGCATGCGGCCGTAGGGGACCACGAGGGTGCGCTGGTAGAAGATGCCGCGGCGGATGAGCAGGTCATCCTCACGCTCGGCGTAGCCGATGGCACGCACCTGGCGGGGAATGAGCAGGAGCCGCCACAGGGCCACGATCAGCGTCACGGCGGGGATCGCAACAGCCAGCCAGAGCGGGAAGGACTGCCACCAGCCGTTGAGAACCAGAATCAGGGGAACACACAGCAGCAGCACGACGACGAGATTGGCCAGCGCCCAGCTGGCGAGACGCACTGTGACGTACTTCGGCGAGACGCGCAACCAGGTGATGCCCGGGGGGTCAATCGCCTCGGTAGGCATATTCGCCCTCCGACTTGGGCTTGCGCTTTTCCTGAAGGCCCGGGGCCGACTCGCCCTCTCCGTCTTCGGGCGGTATCCGGCAGAACCGCTCCACCATCAGGCCAACGGCGATCATTACCAGGCCGCCGCCGGCCATGGCCAGCGCCTCCCAGGCCAGGGTCTGGTCGCTGCGCAGGTTCCACAGACGCAGCTGGTCCACGAAAATCCCGGCATGCCAGCCCAGCAGCACGCTGCCGGTGTAGGCGCACGCCTGGGCGAGGACGAGGGTCCATGCGGCCAGGATGGGGTTGAGCATCTTTTTCTTGTTGCCGTTCCGCCAGCGGAGCACCCGGATGCCCAGGACGAGGGTGAGCACAACGATCACGCCCATCGTGATGAGTCCGTTGAGCGGCAGCACGGGGGTGTTCAGGCTGTAGCGGGTGGTCAAAAGGGACGCGAGCCAGCCCAGGATCCCGACGGCGGCGGCGATCACCAGCAGCAGCACCGGGCTTGTCAGCTTCATCATTCCACTGCTCCGGCCACACCATGAAGGTTTTCGAAGCCGTCGAAGGGCACCAGGTCGGCGAAGTCGGGGGCCTTCGCGGCGAGCTCGCCGACGCGTTCGCCGTCCAGCTCGGCCGTAGGGTCAATAAGTGACCAGGGGTAGAGCACGAAGGCCCGCTCCGCGGCACGCGGGTGCGGCAGGGTCAGCTCCGGGTCGGAACTGACCAGCTCCCCGTACGTGATGATGTCCACGTCGAGGGTGCGCGGTCCCCAGTGCACGTCGCGGACCCGGAGGTGTTTCTGCTCCACTTCGTGGCAGTGCTGCAGCAGCTCGGGGGCGCTCAGCGTGGTCTCCACGGCGATCACCATGTTGAGGAAGTCCGGCTGGCCGGCCGGGCCGCCGACGGCTTTCGTCTGGACGATGGGCGAGATGGCCAGGAGGCGGACCTCCGGCGGGTCGACGATGTCCGCGACGGCCGCCGAAAGGGTGTCGCTGCGCGCCCCCAGGTTGCTGCCGAGGGCGAGCACGGCCCGGGTGTACTTCATGGCTGGTCCTGCCGGGTCCGCCGGACGCTGACGGAGACGTCGCCGAACTCCACTTCGATGGGTGCCTTGGGTTTGTGCACGGTGATGTCCACCGCGGCGACGGGGAACTTCCGCAGCACGTCCCCGGCGATCCGGACGGCCAGCGCCTCGATCAGGTTCAGCGGCTCCCCCGTGATCCAGCCCCGGATGCATTCGGCCACTTCACCATAGTGCGCGGTGTCCAGCACGTCATCGGAGGCGGCGGCGCGGCTGAAATCCAGGTGCAGCACGGCATCGACGACGAACGGCTGGCCATTGCGCCGCTCGAAATCGAACACTCCGTGATGGCCGACGGCGGTGACGCCGCTCAGCGTGATCTGGTCCATGGTGGCCTGTCGGTTCAGTTCCGGCCGGCGACGGCCGGCGCTGTGGCCGGCGCCGCCGCTGTGGCCGGTGCCTGCGGCGGAGCCATGCGGGCGGCGACCTTGACGGCGTCGAGGCTGGGGCCGACGTCGTGCACACGGACCGCCCAGGCGCCGCGGTAGGCGCTGATGGCGGTCAATGCGGCGGTGGCGGCGTCGCGTTCGGCCGGCGGGGCGGCCTTGCCGGCCACGGTCAGGAGGCTGCCGAGGAAGCGCTTGCGGGAGGCAGCGACGAGGACCTTGTGGCCCATGGCCTGCAGCACGTCGAGGTGGGTCAGGAGCTCCCAGTTCTGCACGTCGGTCTTGGAGAAGCCCAGACCCGGGTCGATGATGATCTGTTCCGGGGCGACGCCGGCGGCGTAGAGCTTGTCGCGGACCCCGCCGAGTTCGGCGGCCACGTCGTCCGCGACGTTCCCGTATTCGGTCAGGGTGTCCATCGTGCTGGCGTTGCCGCGGCGGTGGGTGAGGATGTACGGGGCCCCGCTGCGGGCCGCGAGTTCGGCCATTTCCGGTTCCATGGTCAGTCCGGAAACGTCGTTGAGGATCGCGGCGCCGGCGTCCAGCGCCGCGGCGGCAGTCGAGGCGTGGGTGGTGTCGATGCTGACCAGGGCGCCGGCCTTGACCAGGGCGGCGATCACGGGGAGGACCCGCCGCTGCTCCTCCTCCGGTTCCACTTCGGTCGCTCCCGGGCGGGTGGATTCGCCGCCGACGTCGATGATGTCCGCTCCGCCGTAGAACATCCGCAGGCCAGCGGCGATGGCGGTGTCCGCCGTGGAGTGCTGGCCGCCGTCGCTGAAGGAGTCCGGGGTGACGTTCAGGATCCCCATCACCAGCGTGCGGTCCGTGGGCAGATCCTTGAACTGCGCTGCCGGGCGGGCCTTGCGCAATACGGGCAGCGGGGAGGTCGCAGGTCCGGTTCCAGGGGCTGCAGCGAGGGAGTCCATAGTCTGTGTTGTTACCTTCCGATGATGAGGCTCATGGCTTCGGCACGGGTGGCCGGGTCATGGAGTTGCCCGCGTACCGCGCTGGTGACGGTCTTGGCGCCGGGCTTGCGGATGCCGCGCATGGACATGCAGAGGTGTTCGCATTCGACGACGACGATGGCGCCGCGGGGCTTGAGATGGGTGACGAGGGCTTCGACGATCTGGGTGGTCAGGCGTTCCTGGACCTGGGGGCGGCGGGCGAACATGTCCACCAGCCGCGCCAGCTTGCTCAGGCCGGTGACCTTCCCGTCGTGGGAAGGAATGTAGCCCACATGGGCGACGCCGTGGAACGGCACGAGGTGGTGCTCGCAGGTGGAGTAGAACGGAATGTCCTTGACGAGGACAAGTTCCTCATGGTCCAGGTCGAACTGGGTGGCCAGGATTTCCGCCGGATCGTGGTGGAGCCCGGCGAACATCTCGGTGTAGGCCTTCGCCACCCGTTTCGGGGTGTCCACGAGGCCGCTGCGGTCCGGGTCCTCCCCGATGGCCAGCAGGATCTCCCGCACGGCCGCCTGGATCCGGGGCTGGTCCACGACGGAGGGGCCGGGAACGGACTCTCCCGCCGCCAAATCGTCGGTGGCGGGAGCGTCGTCGTCGTCATTGAAGAAAGAAGTCACGGAAGAAGCCTAGCCGGGATGGCCGTCAGGCCCGAGATCCGTTACACCGCCTTGGAACGGCTCCTGTCCGGAGACGACGCCCTGGGCGTGCGGCGGGAACGTGTCCAGCGGTTCCTCAAGGCGCGCTTCCTTGGCTTCTTCCTGGGCTTCGCGTTCGGCCTTCTCGCGGCGGGACTCCACCGGGCCGATTTCCTGGATTGGGCGGGTCTCCTTGGAGAGCCAGATCTCGCGGAAATCGCGTTTCCGGATGTTGGTGAACACCTGGGCGATCTCGGCCTGGTTCAGCGTTTCGCGTTCCAGCAGTTCCAGTGCCAGCTCGTCCAGGACGTCGCGGTTCTCCACCAGAATGGCGTACGCCTCGTCGTGGGCGCCCTCGATCAGGCGGCGCACTTCCTCGTCGACGATGTAGGCGATCTGGTCGGAGTAATTG
>DASWAW010000359.1:0-4061 GCA_036390955.1 Arthrobacter sp. | reverse complement strand
GTGGATTTGTCGGCCACGCCGGGGGAGGCCATCAGCAGGGCGGCTGCGGCCAGGAACGACATCAGCTCGGTGCCGCCTGAGTACAGGTCGGGGTCGCTGAAGTCATGGAAGACATCCGAGTCATTGTGGTAAAAACGGATCGGCTCGAAGTACGTCTCCCAGAGGCGTCCGAAAGGTATCCGGCTGCCGCGGCTGAAGGCATCAATCTTCATGGCGCCGTCAACGATGGCCCAGGCGATCGCATCAACAGGCAACTCGGCATCCACGTAAGCGAGCTTGTCGGTGAAGACCGGTGAGCTCAGCGGCGGCAAGGACTTCCCGAGGACCATGAAGCCGGTCGTCGCCGGAAGGTCATTTTCCGGGGTAAATCCGGGGACGTCGGCAGCCGCGTCCAGGGCCAGTGAAACCATGTCGGCAGAAACCCAGAACATATCAGCACCGTCAAGCCGGCGCAGGAA
Source organism: Arthrobacter sp. (assembly GCA_036390955.1). Classification (GTDB taxonomy): domain Bacteria; phylum Actinomycetota; class Actinomycetes; order Actinomycetales; family Micrococcaceae; genus Arthrobacter. The sequence continues at coordinate 3,603 of DASWAW010000359.1, read as the reverse complement.
CAGCTTCTCGGCCCTATCGGTGCCTTCGAGTTGAACCCGGTCCGCGTGCGAAAGGCCACCCGGGCCCGGGTTTCCCTCCACTAGCCGGCGCGTGTTGATGCACTCTTCGAGCTTTTCGGCTACCAGGATGGAGCGCAGCTCGGGTACGGCGGAGACCCGCCAGTCAGCGGACCTCATTTCTTCCGGCCCTCGCGTGCGTTATTCCTCTGCCAGGCAGTGCAGCAGTCGCAGTCATTGGCGAAGATCCCGCAGCTGAAGCCGAGCTGAGGACACGGCAGATGGACCACCTCGAGTGTGCGGCAGTACGGGCAGGGCGTGTCCGCGGCACATCCCTTCAGGACGGCGCAGATGCAGTCGGCCTTGTCGATGCTGGCGGGCATTGCCATAATTTCCGCCAGCATCCTCTCCTTCCGGGTCGGCAGCCGGAGCACCTCTTGGAATTCGCGGACCTGACGCAGGTCATCTTCCGTTGACTGTCCTCTCATCGGGAACCGGCGATGAGGGTGTAGGTGGCGCACGGCCAGGCGGAAGCTTTCATGGACAGCTCGGAGCCGTCCTGCTCATCATCATGATCAGCCGGGTACCCGTCACCGTGTTGCTCGAAGGCGTTCTCGACCCGGGAGCATTCCCCGCAGACTTCGATGAAGGGGACGTCGTCGACGCCGGTCAGGACGATGGACTCGTAGCCGCGCATCGGGTCGCGTCGGTTCTGCAGGAGGGCGCGTTCGGCTGTCGGGTAGGTGACCTTGTCGAGGAAGCACCCCTGGTAGCGGCGGACCGGGGTGTGCAGGGCCAGGACCGCGGCCAGCCCGGAGGCGGTCACTTGGCCCCTCCAGCGACAGCGGCGTCGGCCGCGGCGAACGCGGCAATCATGGCGTCGTGGACTGGGCGGATGGAGGTCAGGGAGCCGTAGCGGGCCATCGTGCGGCGGAACGCGTTGACGGCCGGCGCCACCCGCGGATCGGCGTCCGAATCGGTGTCGGCACTGTGCGGGAACTCGAACATCTTGTCGTCGAGGATCTGCGCGGCACGGGCGGCCAGGTAGGCGCCGGCTTCGACGCCGTTCTCCTTGCCGATGTCGCCGCGGGAGTGGGCATCCTCGGCCGCGGCGATCAGGGCGTCTGCCTTCGCGCTGCGGAGCTGAACCGTCAGGGCCGCAGCGGCGACGGGCTCCGGTGCCGGGGCGAGGACCAGGAAGTCAGAGCGGATTGCAGCTTCCTCCTCGGCGGTCAGCTCGCGGCCTTCAGCCTTCGCCGCGTCACGGGCATCGCCCAGTGTCAGATCCAGTTCGCGCTGCAGGTCGTTGACCAGCACGACGGCCTGGTGCTGGTACCGGGCCAGCATGTTCACGAAGATCACGCCGTTGCAGAGGCGGTTCTTGCAGGTCGAGAACGGTCCGTCCTCGCGACGGACTGCCTGATGCTCGGAGAGTGAATCTGCGATGCGGGCCAGCGCGCGCATCCGGGGTGTGTATTCAGTCATGGAACCCATGTGTGCGGAGCAGCCCGGCTCCCTCACCTGTTCCCCCGGCGGCACCTGTGGGAGTAGCATCCGGCTACCTTCGAACACAGAACGGTGATGATGGCTATGGGCTGGCGCGACAGGCTTTTGGGCAAGACGGCAGAACCGCGGGGAGAAACCACCACCCCGCCACCGAAGGGGAGGTGGAGTCAGACAGAAGATGCCACCAATGAGGCGGGCCGGTCCGCCAAGGACTTCATCGACATCCTCCGCGGCCGGGCGCCACGCGCCCAACAAGTCTGCCAACAGGGCCACGCAGTCGTTCGTGGGAGCAATACCTGTCCGTACGGCCACTACGTCGGCTGAGCGTTACTCGTCGCAGCAGCCGGCGGGCCCCATCGAATACAGGGCCCGGCCGGTGACCTTATCCACGACGACGGTGCAGCGGCCGTTGGAACACAGTTTGGCGACCGGGCGCTGCCGGGCCTGGCGTTCGGCGGTGATCCTGGCGGCCTCGATGGACATCGGGTTGCCCATCGGCATGTCCAGGTCTGCGTGGAACTGGTCCCGGTAGTAGGGGCCGATGATCCATGGCTTCCGCCCGGCCAGCGTCAGCCGGCGCATCTCGTTCGCGAGCAGGCGCTGGCGATCGTACTTGCGCCGGCCCATTAGCCGCCACCGCCGAAGTGCTCCGGCAGGGGAGGCATCGGGGCGATCTCGAACTCGTGGTTGCCCGCCGTCGCGATGACGGTGAGTTCCTGCAGGTGCTTCGCGGCGCGGGCGCTGGCGTTGATGAGCCAGCCGCCGACGATGAGCTGGTCGCGGTCCTGGCCGGCACCGCCCTTGATGACGGTGCCTTCGAGGCTGAAGGACCCGTAACGGGGCGTGTTGAAGACTGCCAGCACCCGGTCACCCTTCTTGAGCTCAGCGATCGTTGCACCAAGGGCCTTGGTGTCCCGGCGGGCCTTCTTCGGCGCCGTTGCGTCGGCGGCAGGTCCGGCCTGGGCTGTTTCAGCCGGGGCCTCCGCAGCCTCCTTCGGGACGGTGGCTTCCGGTACTGCTGCGGGAGGCTCTTCGGCACCCTCCTCGGCTTCGATCAGAACGGGCTCGCTCAATGCTGTTTCCAACGGGTGTCCTTCGGGGTCGGGCTCCGGGCTGTCCGGCTCGGTGGCGGGTTCGACTGCCGGCGGTTCGGCCGGTTCAGGGGCGGGTGCCGATGGCACGGCTACGGCTGCGGCCGCCGGGAGCTGCTGGGCCTGGTGGCGGGCGAACATGATGATGGCGTCCGCGTCGCCGGAGGCGTCCATGACGGCGCCGCAGCCGTCGGCGCCGCAACGGATTCGGGTGCTGGCCCGGTTCCAGGCGAACGTACTGTGCTCGGCGAGGATGCCAGCAACGATCTCAACGGCCGTCATCGGACACCATCCTTGTCGGTCTCGTCAGCGGCCGGGAGCGCCCTGGAGCCGTCCTGAAAGCCTGCGGACCGGTCAGCGCCCGGCTGAGTCGCGCGGGGCGCCACAGCGGGCGCCTGGCGCCGCTGGTGGGAGGGTGAATCCTGCACGAGGCGGCGGATGGAGCGATTCTTGAGCGGTGCTGCACTACTTTGCATCGACATACCTCGCTGCCGACAGGGCCCCGCCGATAATGAGCATGACGGCGCTGGGGATCCCCAGCAGCAACCCGGTCATCCCGAACCGGCCGGATACCGACTCGTTGCTCCAGATGGCTGTCAGCAAAGAAAGCATGGCCAGGACGAACAGGATGAGCCCGGCGAGGGTGACGTTGTTGAGTCGGCGCTTCATGGTGCCTTTCATGGTGCCCATCAGCTGCGGGGCTGTTCGGGGTAGGTGATTTCGTTCCAGAGCTGGTGGGCGTCCTGGACGGTGCACGGGTCGACCTTCAGTTCGTTGCCAATGGCCTCGGCCGCCGGGATTCCGACGGCGCGGGCGGCGTCCTCGGCGGTGACCTGGAGCATGGCGGCGAAGAAGTGTGCTTTCGGGTGGCCCCAGCGGGCGTCGCCGAGGCTCAGGTCCCGGCGTCCGCGGCCGTAGTCGTGGCCGTCGTCATCGAGGGCGTAGGCGGCGATCGTCAGGGCCAGGAGTTCGTTGCGGCGGACGGTGTCCTCGCCGTCCTTGCGGAACA
>DASWAW010000358.1:0-7260 GCA_036390955.1 Arthrobacter sp. | reverse complement strand
CCGGTTGGCGGCTTCGCGGATGGGCGGGCAGCACTTGTAGGCGGTGGCCCCGTTGGGGATTTCCTCGGCCATGAGGGTGAGGTAGTGCGGGCAGGTCTCCACGGTGAGGTGGACGCCGTCGCGCTTGGCGGACGCGATCATCGGCAGCGCGTCCGAGGAGGACAGGTGCAGGATGTGGGCGCGGGCGCCGGTCCAGCGGGCCCGTTCGATGACCTCGGCGATGGCCTTGTTCTCGGCGCCGCGGGGCCGGGAGGCCAGGAATTTCGTGTACTGGTCGCCGCCCGGGTGCGGGGCCCGGTCGATCGCGCGGGAATCCTCGGCATGGACGATCATGAGCGAATCGAAGGTCTTGAGTTCGGCCATGTCCTCCTCCATCTCGTCCGCGTCCAGGTGCGGGAATTCGTCCACGCCGGAGTGCAGCAGGAAGCACTTGAAGCCGAAGACGCCCTCGTCGTGCAGCGGGCGGAGGTCCGCCTTGTTGCCGGGGATGGCGCCGCCCCAGAACCCGACGTCCACGAACGCCTGGTCCTCGGCGACCTCGCGTTTGAGTTTCAGGGCCTCCACCGTGGTGGTGGGCGGGATGGAATTGAGCGGCATGTCGATGATGGTGGTCACGCCGCCGGCGGCCGCGGCCCGGGTCGCGGAGGCAAAGCCCTCCCACTCGGTGCGGCCCGGTTCGTTGACGTGGACGTGGGTGTCCACCAGGCCCGGAAGCAGGGTTTCGTCGTCCGCGAGCTCAAGGACCGTGGCGCCGGACAGCCCGTTGCCGAGCGGTTCGAGGGCCACGATCCTGCCGCCGCGCACGCCCACTTCGCGCGGCGCGACCCCGGCCGTGGTCAGGACGCGCTGGCCCCGGATGACGAGGTCAAAGGTTTCTTCAGACATTCAGGCTCTCCTTGCTCGTGGCCGTGCGGCCGGCGCCCGTGTGGTCAGCGCCGGTGCGGCCGGCGGCGGTGTGGTCAGCGGCCGCTTCCGCCAGCTGCCGGCCGATGTTCCGTCCCAGTCGTTCCAGAAGCGCTGCGGCCTCCGCTATACACGTGTCTACATCGCTTTCGAGTTCCGTCAAAGCGTGTACCGTGCGGAAGCCGGATGCAGCGAGCTGTTCCGGGCCCAGCGTAGTGCGTCCGCAGACGGCGATCACCGGAATGCCCGCCCGTGCGGCCGCCCGCGCAACACCCAGCGGGGTTTTGCCCAGCAGGCTTTGTTCATCCAGGCTTCCTTCCCCGGTGATCACCAGATCCGCGCCCGCCAGGCGCTCCGCCAGTCCGGTGAATTCAAGGACGACGTCGATGCCCGGCCGGCGCGTGGCCGCCAGGGCCGCGATCGCGGCGTAGCCCGCCCCGCCGGCCGCCCCGGCGCCCGGGGCCTCTGCGGCTTTGACCGCCCGCGGTCCGATTTCCGCCGCCAGCACGTCCACGAAGCGGGACAGCGCGGCGTCGAGGGTGTCCACGTCCGCCGGGGTTGCGCCCTTCTGCGGTCCGAAGACCGCGGCGGCGCCCGCAGGTCCCAGCAGCGGGTTGTCAACGTCGCTGGCCAGCACAAAGCGGGTCTCTTCCAGCCGGGGGTCGAAGCCCGCGAAGTCGATCTGCTCCAGCCGTGACAGCGCGGCGCCGCCGGGCGGGAGTTCGTGGCCCCCGCCGTCGAGGAACCGGGCGCCGAGCCCCTGCAGGACGCCGGCGCCGCCGTCGGTGTTGGCGCTGCCGCCCACGCCGAGGATGATCTGCCGGCAGCCTGCATCCAGGGCCGCGCGGATCAGCTCCCCGGTGCCCAGGCTCGTGGCGCCGGTGGCGCTGGCGGAATCGGGGCCGCCGCCGGGCAGGACCGCGAGCCCGGAGGCGGCCGCCATCTCGATGACCGCCTCCCGGCCGCGGACCGCAAAGTCGGCCGTCACCGGTGTCCCGGTGGGTCCGCTCACGACGGCGCTGCGGCGGGTGAAGCCGGAGCCGACGGCGGCGTCCAGGGTGCCTTCGCCGCCGTCGGCCACCGGAATCACGAGGATCTCCAGGTTGGAGCCCGTCGCCGCCTGGAGTCCTGCCGCCAGGTGCCGGGCGACGTCCGGCGCGGAGAGCGATCCTTTGAACTTGTCCGGAGCTATGACAATGCGCATTTGCTACGCCTGCAGGGCCAGGATGGCTGTGGGGGCGTCCGCGCGGGTTTCGGCCAGCTCCTCGAACTCGTTCACGGCGTTGATTTCCACGCCCATGGAGATATTGGTGATCTTCTCCAGGATCACTTCCACCACCACGGGAACCTGGAACTCGCCCATCAGGGCCTTGGCCTTGTCGAAGGCGGAGGCCAGGTCGCTGGGGTCCTCGACCCGGATGGCCTTGCAGCCCAGGCCCTCGGCAACCTTGATGTGGTCCACGCCGTAGCCGCTGGCGGTCGCCGAGAGATCCGTGGAGTTGATGTTCTCGAATGCCAGGGACACGTTCTGCTCCATGTTGAACCCGCGCTGGGACTGGCGGATCAGGCCCAGGTAGGAGTTGTTGACCACCACATGGATGTAGGGCAGGTTGAACTGCGCGCCGACGGCCAGCTCCTCGATCATGAACTGGAAATCGTAGTCACCGGACAGCGCGACGACGGTCTCCTCCGGCTTGCCGCGCACCACGCCCAGGGCGGCCGGGGCGGTCCAGCCCAGGGGCCCGGCCTGGCCGGCGTTGATCCACTTGCGCGGCCCGAACACGTGCAACATCTGGGCGCCGGCGATCTGGGACAGGCCGATCGTGGAGACGTACGTGGTGTCCTTGCCGAACGCCTTGTTCATCTCCTCGTACACACGCTGCGGCTTGATGGGGATGGTCTCGAAGTGCGTCTTGCGGTGCAGGGTGGCTTTGCGCTCCGCGCATTCGGCGGCCCAGCCGGAATAGTCCGGCAGGGTGCCCGCAGCCTGGCGTTCGCGGGCCAGCTCCACCAGGCCCGTCAGCGCCGCGCCGGCGTCGGAGGCGATGCCCAGGTCCGGGGAGAACACGCGGCCGATCTGGGTGGGCTCGATGTCGATGTGCACGAACGTCCGGCCGGCCGTGTAGGTGTCCAGGCCGCCGGTGTGGCGGTTGGCCCAGCGGTTGCCGATGCCGATGACAAAGTCGGAGGCCAACAGGGTCTCGTTGCCGTAGCGGTGCGAGGTCTGCAGGCCGGCCATGCCTGCCATCAGCGGGTGGTCGTCGGGGATCGCGCCCCAGCCCATCAGGGTGGGGATCACCGGGACGCCCAGCAGTTCGGCCAGTTCCACCAGGTCCGCGGACGCGCCGGCGTTGATGATGCCGCCGCCGGCCACGATCAGCGGGTGTTTCGCTGCGGTGAGCATGTCCAGGGCCTTGTCCAGCTGCTTCCTGCTGGCCCGCGGCTTCTCGACGGCCAGGGGTTCGTAGGCGTCGATGTCGAATTCGATCTCGGCCATTTGTACGTCGATCGGCAGGTCCAGGAGCACCGGGCCCGGGCGGCCGGAGCGCATCAGCTGGAAGGCCTTCTGGAAGGCCCCCGGGACCTGGCCCGGTTCCCGGACGGTCATGGCCATCTTGGTGACCGGCTTGGCGATGGACTCAATGTCCACGGCCTGGAAGTCCTCCTTGTGCAGTTTGGCCACAGGGGCCTGGCCGGTGATGCAGAGCATGGGGATGGAATCGGCCCAGGCCGCGTACAGCCCGGTGATCATGTCCGTGCCGGCGGGCCCGGAGGTGCCGATGCAGATGCCGATGTTGCCGTCCCTGGCCCGGCTGTAGCCGTCGGCCATGTGGCTGGCGCCTTCAACGTGGCGGGCCAGGGTGTGGCGGATCCCGCCGTGGTTCCGCATGGCGGAGTAGAACGGGTTGATGGCCGCGCCCGGCAGGCCGAACGCCTCGGTGGCGCCCTCCTTTTCCAGGATGGCGACGGCAGCGTCTACGGTGCGCATCTTAGTCATGGTGTACTCCTTGGAAGTCTGTTTTTGGGTGTGCTGAAGGAAGGCCCGGCGAACCGTCGCGGGCAACTTTTTGTGGGGCAGGGGGTGTCGGCGTCGTAAATTACGACGGCGGCTGGCGCGTCCGGGTCAAAGTGCCACCGGACGGACGGGGCAGCCGGGCCGAAGCGGCTGGGGCCGGGCGGGTGCCCGGCCCGCGTTGCCTACTCGCGGCCGCTGAGCTGAAGGACCTGCTTGAAGAGCCCGGAGTGGTCCAGTCCGCCGTCGCCCTGGTTGACGCTGGCGGCGACGAGCTGCGCGACGACGGCGCCGAGGGGTACGGCGACGTTGGCTTCGCGGGCCGCCGAGGTGACGATGCCCAGGTCCTTGTGGTGCAGGGCCAGGCGGAAGCCGGGGTCGAAGTTGCGGTCGAGCATCTTCTGGCCCTTCTGGTCCAGGACCTTGGAGCCGGCAAGTCCGCCGCCGAGGACCTTGAGGGCCGCGTCGGTGTCGACGCCGTAGGCCTCGAGGAAGGCGATGGCCTCGGCAAGGACCTCGATGTTGACGGCGACGATCAGCTGGTTGGCCGCCTTGACGGTCTGGCCGGAGCCGGACGGGCCGACGTGGACGATAGTCTTGCCCACCGCGGTGAGGACCTCCTGGGCGTCCTGGAAATCCGCCGCGTCGCCGCCCACCATGATGGACAGGGCGGCATCGATCGCGCCCTGTTCACCGCCGGACACCGGGGCGTCGAGGGCGCGGATGCCGGCGGCCTTGGCGTCCGCGGCGAGGCGCTTGGCAACGTCCGGGCGGATGCTGGACGCATCAATCCACAGGGCGCCCGGCCGGGCGTGGGCGAACACCCCGTCGGTGCCGCTGACGACGCCCTCGACATCGGGGGAGTCCGGCACCATGGTGATCACGACGTCGGCGTCCTTGACGGCGTCGGCGATGCTGGCGGCACCGCGGCCGCCTTCGGAGACCAGCTTGTCGATTTTGTCCTGGCTGCGGTTGAAACCGGTGACGGTGTGGCCGGCCTTGACCAGGTTGATGGCCATGGGCAGGCCCATGATTCCGAGTCCGATGACTGCAACATTGCTCATGATGGTTCCTTTACTGAAGTCTTTTGAGTGCCGGTGTTGCTGGTGTGCCGCGGAGGGTGCTGGCTCGAGTGAGGGTAGGTAGGCCCACGCCCGCCGGTCCCCTGGCCGAGCTTGCGAGGTTAGGGTGCGGGTGGGGACTACCGGGCGGCGCGCTGGCGGATGGCCCAGGCGAAGGCGGTTTCCGCCGGTTCCTTGTACTCGAGCCCGATGTAGCCCTCGTAGCCGAGTTGGCGGCTGCGGGCGATCCAATCGCCGAGGGGAAGCTCACCGGTTCCGGGAGCCCCGCGGCCGGGGTTGTCGGCGATCTGGATGTGGCCGAAGTCTTTGGCGTGCTTCTCGATGACAACGGCGACGTCGTCCCCGTTGACCGAGAGGTGGTAGAAGTCGGCGAGGAGCTTGATGTTCTCCGCGCCGGTCTCCTCCTTCACCCGGGCGATGACCCGCAGGGCGTCGTCGGCGGTGAGGAGCGGGTACCTGGGGGCGCCGCTGACCGGTTCGAGCAGGACGGTCCCGCCGATGCCGGCGACGCCCGCGGCCGCGGCGGCGAGGTTCGTGACGGCCAGTTCGTCCTGGGCCGCCGGGGTGGTCCCGTCCTGCCGGTTGCCGTAGAGGGCGTTGAAGGACGTGCAGCCGAGCCGTCCGCCGATGCCGGCCACCACGTCGATGTTGTCCTTGAACTCGGAGCTGCGGCCCATCCAGGACACGAGGCCCCGGTCGCCGGCCGGCATGTCGCCGGCGTTGAAGTTAAGGCCGGTGAGCTGGACCCCGGCGTCGGTGATGGCCTGCTCGAAGCGGGCGACCTCGGCGTCGGCGGGGACCGACGTCGCGAAGGGCCACCAGAACTCGACGGCGTCGAAGCCGGCGGCCTTTGCCGCGGCGGGACGTTCGAGCAGCGGCAGTTCGGTCAGCAGGATGGAGCAGTTCACGGAGTACGTCATGGTGGGTTCTTTCCGGTGTGGGTGGGAGCTGGGGCCGGGGCTTCTTCGTCCTGGCTTAGTTTCCACTTTGTGGAATTAAGATTCTGCTTTATGAAAAGTGTAGGGAAGGTAGGGTGCCAGAGTCAAGGGGTGATCCAGGGGGGAGGCGGCTGCAGGCGCTCATGTGGGACCTGCCCGTTTCGGGCACAGCCACTGGACCCGGCGACGTCGGGGCCGGGTGTTTGAGTCGGGGGAGTTCTCTACCCCTTGCTGGGATCCTTCCGGGCCGCCAGGCCCACCAGCGCCCCGACGGCGATGCCGATCAACAGGCCCGTAAACGGCTTGTCGACGGTGGCAACACCGATGGCGAAGCCGAGGGCCGCGCCCACGAGCATTCCGATCCACAGGGATTCGTATTTCACAGCCTCAGGCTAGCAAGCGCCACCAAGGCGTCCTCGACGGCTCCCGGCTTCTTAACCGGCAGTGGGCCCGCCCGCCAGGCGGTGCGGGCCCACTGGAGGGACTTTGCTTAGGTGAGACGGATCTGCCGGTTGACGTCCTTGTAGAGCAGGTAGCGGAACGGGCCCGGTCCGCCGGCGTAGCAGGCCTGCGGGCAGAAGGCGCGGAGCCACATGAAGTCGCCGGCCTCCACTTCCACCCAGTCGTCGTTGAGCCGGTAGACGGCCTTGCCCTCCAGGACAAAGAGACCGTGTTCCATCACGTGGGTTTCGGCGAACGGGATGGAGCCGCCGGGCTGGAACGTGACGATGTTGACGTGCATGTCGTGCGCCATGTCATCGGGATCCACGAAGCGCGTGGTCGCCCAGGCGCCGTTGGTGTCCGGCATCGGCCGCGGCTCGACGTCCTGGTCGCGGGTCACGAACGACTTCGCCGTGAAGCCTTCCAGCGGCTCATAGGCCTTGCGGATCCACTGGAAACTGGCAGCGTCCGCGGCCCCGTCATTGGAGACCTTCCAGTCCGAACCCGCGGCGAGATAGGCGTAGCCGCCGGTCTCCAGGTGGTGGATCTCGCCGTCGAGCGTCAGCGTCAGTTCGCCCTTGGTGAGGAAGATGACGCCTTCGACGCCGGCCTCCGCCTCGGGCTTGTCGCTGCCTCCGCCCGGCGCCACCTCCACGATCAGCTGCGAAAAGGTGGTGGCGAACCCGGCGATGGGGCGGGCGATGATCCAGGCGCGGGTCTTGTTCCAGCCGGGGAGGTTGGACGTGACGATGTCGCGCAGCACCCCTTTGGGGATGACCGTGTAGGCCTCTTTGACCACGGCGCGGTCGGTGAGGAGCTGGGTCTGCGGCGGCAGGCCGCCTTCGGGGGAAAAGTAGTTGCTCATGGGTGCACTCCTTTGTGT
>DASWAW010000357.1:0-5264 GCA_036390955.1 Arthrobacter sp. | reverse complement strand
GCACTACGGCGTCCGGCCCAATGACCCGGACGCCACCCTGCGGCAACGGGTGGCGGGAGGCGCCACCTTCGGATTCTTCACCTACGCAACCTGGGCCCTGACCGGGCTCGCCGTGCTCAAGGACTTCCCCCTAGTGGTGGCCGTGACCGACATCGGCTGGGGCGTCGCGGTGTGCAGCGCCGTCACGTGGCTCACGGCCACCCTCCTGCGGCGCACGATCGCGCGGACAAGAACTCCGGAGTAGCACCAGCAACGCGGGGTCACATACGGCCCATCCCGGGGTCCCTGATGGGCCGTATGTGACCCCGCGTTGCTGGTGGCTGTTAGTCCCCGGAGCTCCAGTCGGCCCCGGTCTCGGCCAAGTAGGCGGCCACGGCTGCGTCGATGGTGCGGTAGAAGTGGCGCGGATTGATTTGGCGCGTCAGTTCGTAGCGCTCGATCTTCTCGCGGACCCCGTGCTTGAGCTCCGCAAACACGAGCGAGGTGCCCTGCGCGTTCAGCTCCACGTCCAGCTCCAGCAGCACATCCGAAGCGGTCGTATCGACGTCGGTGATGGGTTCGGCCGCGATAACGATCCACCGCGGTTTGGGTTCGGTGCGGGCCAGCCGCCGGATGTTTTCGCGGAACGGCCTGACGTTGGCGAAGAACAGCGGCGCGTCGAAGCGGTAGATCACCAGGCCGGGCAGGTGCTGCGCGTCCGGGTGGAAATGCACATCGTGAAACCCCTCGACGCCCGGCACCCGTCCGATCACCGTCTCGTAGGGCCACCAGGCCCGGCGGAAGATGTTGAGGACGGATAGCCCCACGGCGATGCCGATGCCGGGCAGGACGCCCAGCAGCGCCACCCCCAGGAAGGCCGCGATCGACAGATTAAACTCGGTTTTGCGCTGGTGCCACAGACGCATGGTGCCCGGGATGTCGGCCAGGGATATTGACGCGGTGATCACGATGGCCGCCAGCGCCGGCTGGGGCAGGTTCCGGAACAGCCCGGGCAGCAGCACCAGCATGAGCAGGATCAGTACGGCGCCGGTCACGCCGGTGAGCTGGGTCTTCGAGCCGGAGCGTTCCGCGACCGCCGTCCGGGAGCCACTGGTGCTCACGGGGAAGCCCTGGAACAGGCCGGCAGCGAGGTTGGCCGCACCGATGCCGATCATTTCCTGGTTGCCACGGATCTCCTCACCGGAGCGTGCGGCGAACGCCGAGGCCGTCGAGATCGTGTCCGTCAACGACACCAGCGCGATTCCCAGGGCTCCGGCGAACATCAGCGCAAAGTCTGAAAAGGCCAGAGCCGGGATCGTGAACGGCGGGAAGCCCTGCGGGAGTTCCCCGACCAGTGAGACGCCCCGGTCGGCGAGGTCGAACAGCGTCGTCGCACCGATCGCGAGCACCACCATGACCAGCACCGACGGGACCTTGGGCAGCCAGCGTTGCAGCGCCAGGATCAGCACAATCCCGGCAATTCCGACGGCGGCCGCGGCAACCACCGCCTCGCCGTTAGCCAATCCCTGGACGAAGCCGACGAGATCCCCGATAAAACCCTCAGCGCTCACCTTGAACCCGAAGAGCTTCGGGAGCTGACCGACCAGGATGGTGATCGCGAGGCCGTTCATGTAGCCGATCATCGTGGGCTTGGAGATAAGGTCCGCGATGAAGCCGAGCTTCGCGACGGAGGCGAGGATCATGATGACGCCGACCATCAGCGCAAGCATCGACGCGAGGACGACCGCCTTCTGCGGGTCGCCGTCGGACGCAACGAGCGGCAGGACCGTCGCGGCGATCATCGGCCCGAGCGAGGAGTCCGGCCCGAGCACGAGGATGCGGGACGGGCCGAAGACGGCATAGGCGAGCAGGCAGAGGACGGTGGTGTACAGCCCGGTGATCGGGGGCAGCCCCGCCAGCTCCGCGTAGGCCATGCCCTGGGGAACCAGCAGCGTCGCCAGGACAATTCCGGCGACGACGTCCTTGCCGAACCAGTCTTTCCGGTACGTCGCGGCGACGTCGAGTCCGGGCATCAGCTGGCGCAGCGAGCCCTTGCGACGCTGTCCGGTGGTCTTCGTCATATCCGAACTCTGCCGCGCGGTTCCTTCCGGCACATCCCCCGGCAAGGGTGAGCCGGGCGGCCCGCCGCCGCCCGCCCGCCGCCCGCTGGGCTGCACCCCGGGGCGGCCCGCCGCCCGAGCATCCGTTGTGTCCCACGACTGGGGGGCCTAGAGTAGCGGTCTGCCAAGTGCGTGCCGTCCCGCCGTCCGATCTCAGGCACCGGCGGCCGCCTCCACCGTCCCCGTAAAGGAAATTTCTATGGAATCCCGTACGCTCGGTTCGCTCACCGTCTCCGCCTTGGGTTTGGGCTGCATGGGCATGAGCGAGTTTTATGGCCCCGGCGAGGAAAACGAGTCAATCGCCACCATCCAAGCCTTTCTCGACGCCGGCGGAAGCCTGCTCGACACCGCGGACATGTACGGTCCGTTCACGAACGAAGAGCTTGTCGGCCGGGCCATTGCGGGCCGGCGCGACGACGTCGTCCTGGCCACCAAATTCGGCAACGAACGTAGGGCCGACGGGTCCTGGCTGGGCATCAACGGCTCCCCGGACTATGTGCGTGCCGCATGCGACGCCAGCCTGCAGCGGCTGGGTGTGGACCACATCGATCTGTACTACCAGCACCGTGTGGACAAGACTGTCCCGATCGAGGAAACCGTCGGGGCCATGGCGGAGCTGGTACTGGCCGGCAAGGTCCGTCACCTCGGCTTGTCCGAGGCAAGCGCCGACACCATACGCCGGGCCCACGCGGTGCACCCCATCGCCGCCTTGCAGACCGAATACTCGCTGTGGGAACGTGAGCCGGAGACCAAGGTCTTCCCGGTCCTCGCCGAGCTCGGCATCGGCTTTGTTCCGTACAGCCCGCTGGGCCGAGGCTTCCTGACCGGCCAACTGCGCAACCCCGATGACTTTGCGGCGGACGATTTCCGCCGGCACTCCCCGCGCTTCCAGGGCGAGAACTTTGCCCGGAACCTGGAGCTCGTGGATCGCGTCAAGGAGGTGGCGGGCGCGTTGGGATGCAGCGCGGCGCAACTGGCGCTGGCATGGCTGTTGGCCCAGGGCGAGCACATCGTCCCCATCCCGGGCACCCGGAAGCGCGGACGCCTGCGGGAGAACCTCGGCGCGGTCGACGTCGTACTATCCGCCGAGGACCTCAACCGCCTGGACGAGCTCGCCCCAGCCGGGGCGGCGGCCGGATCGCGTTATCCGAACATGGGCACGATCGACATCTAGGCCCGCGGCGGTTGCCCACCACGCCGCCACTGACAACGCGGGGTCACGTCCGGCCCATCCGGCGCGCCGGGATGGGCCGGAAGTGACCCCGCGTTGCATGGGGGTGGGGGTGGGGGTTAGTGGCCGGACGAGGCGAGTTCGGCCAGCAGCTCCGTTTTGCGTTCCTCGCTCGCGAAGGAGGACCGGATCGAGTTCGCCGCCATCCGCACGAAGTCGAACTCGGACAGGCCGATCTCCGATTTCAGCTGGACAAAGTTGTCGTCCACGTACCCGCCGAAATACGCCGGATCGTCCGAGTTCACGCTCACGTTCAGCCCGGCCGCGAGCATGGCCGGCAGCGGGTGCTCCTTCAGGGTGTCCACGGCGCGGAGCCGGACGTTGGACAGCGGGCACACGGTCAGCGGCATGAGCTCCTGGACCAGGCGTTCCACCAGCTCGGGATCCTCCATGCAGCGGATCCCGTGGTCGATCCGTTCGACGTCCAGGATGTCCAGCGCATCGATGATGTACGACGGCGGGCCCTCCTCGCCGGCGTGCGCGATCCGGTGCAGCCCGGCGTCCTTAGCCCGGGCGAAGAGCCGCCGGAACTTCACCGGCGGGTTGCCCACCTCGGCCGAGTCCAGGCCGATGCCCGCGATCGGTGCGTTCATCGCGAGCAGCTGCTCGAGCACCTCCAGCGCGGAGTCCTCGGACAGGTCCCGCAGGAACGCGGCGATGAGCAGGGTGGAGATCCCGAACTCCTGCTCCGACACTGCCAGCACGGACGCCACGCCGTTGATGCAGGTCGCCAGGGCCACCCCGCGGGACAGGTGCGCCTGCGGGTCCAGCATGATCTCGGCATGCCGGACGCCGGCGAGCGCGGCCCGGGACAGGTACGCCCGGGTCATGTCGGCGAAGTCCTGCTCGGTGCGCAGCACGGCCATGTTGGCGTAGTAGAGGTCCAGGAACGACTGCAGGTCGGTGAACTCGTAGCGGGAACGCAGCTCCTCCAGATCCGCGTAGGGCAGCTGGATTCCGTTGCGTTCCGCGAGGGCGAAAATCAGCTCAGGTTCGAGGGTTCCCTCGATGTGCAGGTGGAGCTCAGCGACCGGCAGCGGACCGTGGACATCCTCGGGAACCTCGGCGAAGGCGGGAATCTCAGGGGTGGGGGTTGCTGGGCTGTCCGGTGCAGCGTCCCCGGTGGCAGCGACGCCGTCGTTAGTTTCCATTCGGTAAGGATATGCCCGCGGGCGACAGACACCGATAGAGTCAATAGGATGCACACTGCTCAGCATGCTTCCGATCTTTCCGACCCGGCCATCCCAGGGCTGGACGCCGGCAATCCCATCGACGGCTTTGTCCGGGTCCGCGGCGCCCGGGAGAACAACCTGCGCAATGTGGACGTGGACGTGCCCCGCGACGCGATCGTCGCGTTCACCGGGGTGTCCGGTTCCGGGAAGTCCTCGCTGGCTTTCGGCACCATCTACGCGGAGGCCCAGCGCCGCTACTTTGAGTCCGTGGCGCCCTACGCCCGGCGGCTGATCCAGCAGGGCCACAACCCCAAGGTGGAGATGATCACCGGGCTGCCGCCCGCCGTCGCGCTGCAACAGCGCCGCGGGACGCCCAGCTCCCGCTCGACCGTCGGCACGGTGACCACGCTGTCCAACTCGCTGCGGATGCTGTTCTCCCGCGCCGGCAGCTACCCCGACGGGGCGAGCCCGCTCGACTCGGACGCGTTCTCCCCCAACACCGCGGCCGGTGCCTGCCCGGAGTGCCACGGCCTGGGCATCGCGCACACCGTCACCGAGTCCTCCCTGGTCCCGGACACCTCGCTGAGCATCCGCGACGGCGCGATTGCCGCGTGGCCCGGAGCCTGGCAGGGCAAGAACCTGCGCGACATCCTCACCCATCTGGGCCACGACGTCGACACCCCCTGGCGGAAGCTGCCCCGGAAGGACCGCGACTGGATCCTCTTCACCGAGGAACAGCCCGTGGTGGAGGTGACGCCCCAG
>DASWAW010000356.1:0-7198 GCA_036390955.1 Arthrobacter sp. | reverse complement strand
TTTGTCTTCCTTGGTGAGCACCAGGGCTTCGACGAGATCGCCAACGGAGACGACGTCTCCGGGATCAACATCGTGCTTGATGGACAGCTCGCGGGAGGGAATGACACCTTCGGTCTTGTAACCGATGTCGAGCAGAACTTCATCGCGGTCGACCTTGACGACGGTACCTTCGACGAGGTCTCCGTCGTTGAAGTACTTGATGGTGGCGTCGACTGCTGCGAGGAAGTCCTCAGCGGTACCGATGTCGTTAATGGCGACTACGGGTGTACCGGGCTTCTCGGTGGAGGTGATGGTCATGTAGTAGGGGCTCCGTTGTGGATAGTTAGTCGGTCAGGCAAACCGCTGCGCCCGCGTCGGCGACACGGGCACAGAACACGGCATAGCGCCGGGTCATCCTGATTTGTGGATTGTAGATGCGCGCACGTAGTACACGCCCGTTTAGTCTAGTCGTATACGGGAACGCGGGTCAAAGCGCAACGGGTTGGTTTGGGCCCGTTTAGAAGTGCGTCAGGCAGTGCGGTGCGCGTTCGACGGCGAACATAAGCCGCGCTGTCAGCGCCGCCCCGGGCGCGTGCTCGGCAATCCGCCCGGCGGCTGCCAGCGTCACCGGGCAGACGGCACCAAGGTAGATGGATCCGAGTTCCGCAACGTCCAGGGACAGCTCCGGTGCGGCGCCGTCCGGGGCCGTCGCCACGCTGGCTTCGCCTTCACACACGGTCAGGGTGAACACGCCCGCCGCGAACCCCAGGGTGTCGGTGACGCGCAGCACCAGGCTGCCGTCGGAGGAGTAGCGCCGCGCGCCCAGGGCCTTGGCCGTGTCCAGAATCCGGAGCCAGAGCATGTCGCCGTTTTCGCTGGACTCGATGCAGCGCGGGTCCTCCAGGGCCCACGCCAGCGGATCGTCCACGGGCGCCTCGGCCCAGGTGACCAGGTCGATGAGGTCGAGGCTGCCGAGGAACTGCCACAGCTCCAAGTAGCCGGATTCGGTGGCCGCCACGAGGTCGATGACTTCCATGGCGGGAGGCTTGGTGTCCCACCCGGAGAACTTGTAGGCGACATAGCCGTCCACGGCGCCGTCGGCGTCGTAGTGCAGGGCGCAGCGGATTGATTCGTCCTCGGCGCCGTCCTGGCCGAGCGTGCCCGAGCTCCGCTGCCGGTACGCGTCCTGCCGCACAAGGGAACCCGGGGTGGCCCGGTGGACGCGGTCGAACACGACCGGGGCCAGTTCCAGCAGGACCTTCCGGTCGGCGATCTCCACGGAGCCGGTCGGGGTGTGCCGAAGGCGGAACCGCGGGCCGGTGTTCACCTTGATGCTGCGCTCAAAGGTTGCGACGCCGAAGCCGAAGCGGCCGTAGATGGAGGCTTCCGATGCCGTCAGGGCGGCCATCGCGAGGCCGTCGGCCCGCGACGCGGCGAGGTCTTCGGTCATCATCCGGCGCAGGAGCCCCTGCCGCCGGTGGGTTCCGCGGACGGTCACGGCGGTGATCAGCTGCGCCTCGAGCTGCCGGCCGTAGCCGACGTTCAGGTGCTTGCGAAGGGTCCCGAAGGTTGCCACCGGAATATCCGCCGCCAGGGAGTGCGCGGCGACGGTGCCGGTCTGGTAGACACCGGTCATCTCCCGGTTGTCCGTCCGGTACATGGCCATGACCTTGTCGACGAACTCGTCCTTGTGCCGCTCGTCGTAGAACCCGACGCCCACCCCGCGCAGCCAGGCGACTCCCAGCGCGTAGTCCGGTTCACCCTTTTCGGCCGCGCGGAACCGGCGTATTTCGTACTTTTCTGCCACGTGTTGCTCCCCCTGAGAATGTTGCGGAACCGGGCCCCCGGAAGGGGACCCAGCGCCGCGCTGGCTGGATGACTAGTGCCCGGCCTCGTACCAGCTGGAGCCGACGCCGATCTGAACGTCGAGCGGCACGGTCAGCCTGGCGGCCGAGCCCATCTGCTCGGTCACGAGCTTCTCCACGGCATCCCGCTCGCCATGGGCCACTTCGAGGACCAGTTCATCATGGACCTGCAGCAGCATCCGGGATTTCAGTCCCTGTTCGGCCAGCGCCCCGGAGACGCCCAGCATGGCCCGTTTGATGATGTCCGCGGCCGAGCCCTGGATGGGCGAGTTCAGCGCAATGCGCTCCGCGTTCTCGCGCAGCTGACGGTCGGTGCTGGTGAGGTCCGGGAGGTAGCGGCGGCGCCCTTCAATCGTGGAGGTGTAGCCGTCGATCCTCGCCTGGTCCACCACCCCGCGGAGGTAGTCCCGGACGGCGCCGAACCGGTCGAAGTACTCCTTCATGAGGGTCCTCGCCTCGTCGACGGAAATCTCGAGCTGCTTGGAGAGCCCGAACGAGGTCAGACCGTAGGCCAGGCCATAGGACATGGCCTTGACCTTCGAACGCATCGCACTGGTGACCTGGTCGGTGGGCACATGGAAGATGTTGGAGCCCACGAACCGGTGCAGGTCTTCGCCGTCCTTGTAAGCCTGGATCAGCCCGGGATCCCCGGAAAGGTGGGCCATGATGCGCATCTCGATCTGCGAGTAGTCCGCGGACAGCAGGCAGTCATAGCCTTCGCTGACCACAAAGATGCCGCGGACGCGCCGACCCTCCTCGCTGCGGATGGGGATGTTCTGCAGGTTCGGGTTATTGGAGGAGATCCGGCCCGTGGCTGCGACGTTCTGCGCGTAGGTGGTGTGGATCCGGCCGTCGTCGGTGACGGACTTCTTGAGCGACTCCAGCATCTGGCGCAACTTCGAGGACTCCCGGTGCGCCATGAGCTGGACCAGGAATTCGTGCCCGGTCTTTTCCAGCAGGTTCTTGAGCGACGCGGCGTCGGTGGTGTAGCCGGACTTGATCTTCTTGGTCTTCGGCAGCCCCAGCTCCTCGAACAGCACGGTCTGCAGCTGCTTGGGTGACCCGAGGTTCACCTCGTGGCCGATCGCTGCGAAGGCGAGTTCCTGGGCGTTGTCGATCACCTTGGCGAGATCCGCCAGTTGCTCGTCCATGCGCGCCATGTCAATGGCGATTCCCGCGAGTTCCATGTCGGCAAGAACCCGGCTGACGGGCAGTTCAAGGGTGGTCAGCAGGTCCTGGGCCTTGCGCTCGGCCAGTTCCGTCTCGAAGTACCGGCTCAGCGCCCGGACGACGGCGGCCACGTGGACCAGCTCGCCGGCGGCGGCGTCATCGCCGTCGAACGCCAACTCCAGCTGGCCCGCCTTGGCGGCCTCGGTCGAGACGCTGAGGTTGAGGTGGTGCTGGGCCAGTTCGGCGAGTTCATAGCTGCGGCGGTCCGGCTGGATGAGGTAGCCGGATATGGAGGTGTCGTCCACCACGCCTTCCAGGCCCAGTCCCCGGCTCGACAGGGCCTTGAGCGCCGCCTTGTAGCCGTGCATGACCTTGGCCGCGCCGGCGTCCCGCAGCCAACCGGCCAGGACGTTCTCCGCGGCGGCGTCCTGGCTGGTGAGGTCGATGTATGCGGCCCCGTTGTCATGGACGATGGCCACGGCGGCGGCATCCTCGACGATCCGGCCGGGCACGAGGTCGACGGCGACGGCCGAACGCAGGCCCGCCCCGGACTCGAAGAAAGCGGTCAGCTCGGCAGCGTCCGAGGGGATCACGTAGTGGGGGGTATCGAGGCTTTCCCGCTCCGCTTCGGTGACCTCACTGCCATAGAGGGCAAAAAGCCGGGCCCGGATGGTCTTGAATTCGAGGGAGTCGAACAACTCCTCGAGCGCGGCCTGGTCCGGCCGCGGATCCGCGAGCTCCTCCAGCGTCACCGGGAGCTCGAGGTCCGTGTGGAGCCTGTTCAGCCGCCGGTTCCGCTTGACGTCCTCCACGTTTTCGCGGAGGGACTCCCCTACCTTCCCGCCGATCGCGTCCAGGTTCTCCAGGACCCCCTCCAGCCCGCCGTACAGGTTGATCCATTTGGCCGCCGTCTTGGGGCCGACGCCGGGGACGCCCGGAAGGTTGTCCGCGGACTCCCCCACCAGGGCGGCGAGGTCCGAATACTGGGCGGGGCTGACAAAGTACTTTTCCTGGATCGCCGTTGCATCCATCCGCGGAATGTCGCTGACGCCCTTCCTTGGGTACAGCACAAAAACGTTGTCCGTAATCAACTGGAAGGCGTCACGGTCGCCCGATACGAGAAGTACCTCGAAGCCTGCCTTTTCTCCCATTGCGGCGAGCGTTGCCAGGATGTCATCAGCTTCATAGCCGGGCATCTTGATGGTCTTGATGCCCCAGGCGCCCATCACCTTGTCGATGAGATCAATCTGGCCGCTCATCTCCCGCGGGGTCTCGTTGCGTCCGCCCTTGTACTCGCTGTACTCGGCCTTGCGGTGGGTGGTGTCGTCCGAGACGTCAAAAGCTACGGCCACGTGGGTCGGCTTCTGTTCCTTGATCAAGTTAATGAGCATGGAGGTGAACCCGTGGATCGCGTTGGTGTGCTGCCCCGTCGCGGTGGAAAACTTGTCCGCGGGCAGGGCGAAGAACGCCCGGAACGCCATGGAGTGTCCGTCAAGGACCAGAAGGCGGGGCTGGTCCGTGATCGGAATGACCGGGGCCACGGTGGCGGATACCGACTCCGCGGCCCGGCTGGATTTCCGGACGGGCTTGGCCGCAATCAAGGATTCGGTCTCAGTCGCCGGGAGAATGTCTGCTGCGGTGTCTGCGGAGGGGGAAGGGGCCGGTTTGGTAGTTTCACTCACAGGTGCCAGCCTAGTTCCCATGATGGACAATTTCACGCCGGGGCCGTACGCGGCCGAGCTGGCGGCCGCCGGGATTCCCGAGGAAATGCACGACTGGCTGGGGCAATACGGCGTGGGCGCCCTGGTGGTGAAGATGGGGATCCACTTCCTGGAGATGAGCCCCGAGCGCACGGTGGGCACCATGCCGGTGGAGGGCAACACCCAGGTGGCCGGAATCCTGCACGGCGGCGCCCATGTGGTCCTGGCGGAAACCCTGGGTTCCTTTGCCGCCGGCATGCACGCCGGGCCGAAGCGCCAGGCCCTGGGGATTGACGTCAGCGCGACGCATCACCGGGCCATCACCTCAGGCACCGTGACCGGGACGTGCACGGCAATCCACCTCGGCCGCACTCTCACGACGCACGAGATCGTCATGACGGACGAGCAGGGCCGGCGGCTGTCCACCGCCCGCATCACCAACCTGATCCGCGACATCGCCGGATAGGCGCGACGCCGGGAACGGGCTACGCCGTTTTGCCCGCGAAACGGTAGCGCAGCTCGATGATGCCCCGGCCCATCGTGTGCGAGGAGATTAACTCCAGGGGCGCCGTCGGTCGGGACAGGGGCAGGACCGCCTTGCCGCTGCCGAGCACGACGGGAATGATCGAAATGATGATCTCGTCCAGCACTGAGGCGTCCGCGAACTGGGCCGCGAGGACCCCTCCGCCGACGACCCAGACGTTGCGGTCTCCGGCCTCGGCCCTGAGGTCCTCGATGAATTCGGCCACGGGGCCGCGGACGAAGGTCACGTCCGCGCCTTGGGGCGCCGAGAGTTCGTGGTGGGTGAACACCCAGCACGGCGTGCTGGGGTACGGCCAGGTGCCGGGCTGGTGTTTCCTCAGCCAGGCGTAGGTTTCGCCGCCCATCACGATGCAGCCCACGTCCGCCATAAAGGCGTCGTAGCTTTCCTTGCCGCCGGCGAAGCCGTCGAACTGGAGCAGCCAGTCCAGGCCGTCATCGGCGGTGGCGATGAATCCGTCCAGCGAGGACGCCACAAAATACTGGAAACCAGGCATGTCCCCAGCCTAGCCACTCCGGGCCGGGGTGCCCATCCTCCGCGCAGGGGGCGCAGCGGCGCCGGCTACTTGCTGAAGTACGGAATGATCAGATACAACCCGAAGAGGACGGCGAGGCCGCACAGGGCGAAGCAGGCGACGGCGAGAGGCCGGACCCAGACCGGCTTGCGTTCACTGACGTCACCGGCAATCGCGGTCAGACGGACGCCCAGGGAATACAGGACCACGACGGTCACTGCCGCGACCAGCGTTGCGCCCGCCACTTGAACCAGTTCCAGCCACTTCATGACAGTCCGTCCTTTTGTTCTTCCTTGACGCCACTGACTAACGGCTCGTCCTTTTCGTGACAGACGACCGGCTCGTCCTCTGCGTGACTGACGACCGGCTCGTCTGTGACGCGGCTGGCGGCCTGCTCGTCCTTGACGCGGGCGGCTGCCTGTTCGCCCTTGGCGCGGCTGGCGGCCATCGCCTTCTTCTTCTTCCGGAACTGCACAGCCTGGCCGGCTTCCTCGACCTCGACGGCGTTGTGGTGCCCGACCTTCGACTTCTTCGAGTGCAGGAACATGTAGGTCACGGCAGCCGTTCCGGCGACGGCGGCGATGACCACACCAACGACGCCGGTCTGCACAAGCATGGCGGTCAGGGCGCCGACGACTCCGGCTGCCGGGAGGGTGAAGAGCCAGCCGAGCGCAATCTTTCCGGCTGTTCCCCACTGGACGGTGGTGCCGCGGCGGCCCATTCCGGAACCGATCACGGAGCCGGAGGCCACCTGGGTGGTGGACAGTGCAAACCCCAGGTGCGAGGAGGCCAGGATGGCTGAGGCCGTGCTGCTTTCGGCCGCGAAGCCCTGGGCGGGCTTCACGTCGGTGAGCCCGGATCCCATCGTGCGGATGATCCGCCAGCCACCGGAGTAGGTGCCGATCGCAATGGCAAGCGCGCAGGTGGTGATGACCCAGAACTGAGGTCCGGAACCGGGCTGCTGGAGGCCTGCGGAGATCAGCACGAGGGTGATGATGCCCATCGTCTTTTGGGCGTCGTTGGTGCCGTGGGCGAGGGCTACGAGGCTGGAGGTGAAGATCTGGCCGGTGCGGAAGCCGCCGCGCTTCTGCGTGAGCTTGCTGCCGGACTCCGGGTCGTGCCGGGAAGTCAGCGCGTACGCCAGCTTCGTGCAGAGGTAGGCGACACCGCCGGCGATGATCGGCGCGAAGACGGCGGGGAGGATGACCTTCTGGATGAGGCCCTCGAAGTTGATCGAGTGGATGCCGATACCTGCGATGGCGGCGCCGATCAGGCCGCCGAAGAGTGCGTGCGAGGAGCTCGACGGCAGGCCCTTGAGCCAGGTGATCATGTTCCAGAGGATGGCGCCCATCAGACCCGCGAAGATGATCTCCGGGGTGATCTGGATCCCGTCCGATCCTTCCTTGATGATGCCGCCGGACACGGTTTT
>DASWAW010000355.1:0-3834 GCA_036390955.1 Arthrobacter sp. | reverse complement strand
TGCTGGCCTTCACTTTCGTCCCCGGGCTGCCGGACCCGGACCCCCTGCAATACGGGGAGTTCACCACCCACCTGACCGAAATCTGCGTCATCATCTCGTTGATGGGCGCCGGCCTCGCGCTCGACCGCCCCGTGGGCAGGCGCGAATGGTCCACCACCTGGCGGATGCTCGGCGTGGCCATGCCGATCTGCATCATTGCCCTCACCCTGCTGGGGCTCGGGGTGCTGGGCCTGGGCCTCGGAGCGGCGCTGCTGGTCGCGGCGGCCCTCGCACCGACCGACCCCGTGCTGGCCTCGGAGGTCCAGGTGGGGGAGCCCGCCGACGACGAGGACGAATCCGAGCGCGGCGAGGACGAGATCCGTTTCGGCCTCACCTCCGAGGCGGGCCTGAATGACGGGCTGGCCTTCCCGTTTGTCTACCTGGCCATTGCCATCAGCCTGGTGGGCCCCTCGCCGTCGCAGTGGTTCGTTTCCTGGTTCGCCACCGACGTCCTGTGGCGGATCGGCATGGGTGTGTTCCTCGGCTGGCTGGCCGGGAAGGCGCTGAGCCGGCTGTTCTTCTCGGCCCGTGACAGCATCAGGCTGTCCAGCCATTCCGAAGGGTTCGTGGCGCTGGCGGCGACCTTCCTGGCCTACGGCGTGACGGAAATGCTGGAAGGCTACGGGTTCATTGCCGTCTTTGTGTGTGCCGTGACCATCCGGGCCGCGGAACGGACGCATGGATTCCACCGCGTGATGCACTCCTACGTGGAGCAGCTCGAACGGCTCATGACGGTGGTCATCCTGGTGCTCCTGGGCGGCGCGATCGCCCGTGGCCTGCTGGCCGGCATCGGCTGGACGGAGGTCCTGGTGGCGCTGGCATTCCTGCTGGTCGTCCGCCCGCTGGCCGGCTGGATCGGCCTGGCGCGGGGCAAGACCGGCCCGCGGGAACGGATCGCCATCGCCTTCTTTGGCATCCGCGGCATCGGCTCGCTCTATTACCTCGCCTACGCGCTCAGCAAGGGCGACTTCAACGCCCAGGCGGAGCAGCTGTGGGCGTTCATCGGCCTGGTGGTGGCAATGTCCATCGTGCTGCACGGTGCCACCACGGCGCCCGTCATGAACCGGCTGGACCGGCTTCGCGAACGGCGGGCCGTGGAGCAGCACGGCGACGAGGGCAAGGCGCCGAAAACGGCGATCTGACGGCGCCGTGTGCGGCGCCCGCCGGGCGTCCGGCGCTGCCGCCGGAGTCCAGTACTGCCGCCGGCTACCCCAGCAGCGTGTTGATCAGCCGTGCGGCCACCTTCGCGGTGCGGTGGTCGACGTCGAACTCCGGGTTCAGCTCCGCGACATCGAGGTGGAGGAGTTTCCCGCTCGCGGCCACCTGCCGGCAGACCGCGCTGATCACCGGCAGCGGCACGCCGTACGCGGCCGGTGCGCTCACCCCCGGAGCCACCGAGGCCGGCAGCACGTCTAGGTCGATGGTCAGATAGAGCGCGTCCACCTGCGCCAGGAACGCTGCCACGAAGGTGCGCGCCGCCTCCGCCGAGCAGTCCTCGTCGAGGAGGTAGTCGACGCCGAGGTCCCCGGCCGTGCGGAAGAGCGCCCGGGTGTTGTTCGGCTCCGAGATCCCGACGACGGCGTACTTCAGTTCGCGGCCCGCGGCGGCTTCCGCCCGGGCCATCTGCAGGAACGGGGTGCCGGAACTGGGCACGGCCTCGTCGCGGAGGTCGAAGTGGGCGTCGAGGTTCAGCACACCCACGCGCAGGCCCTCGCGGACGGCGGCCGAACCGGCCACGCCCAGGTAGCTCGCGAACGCGGTCTCGTGCCCGCCGCCGAGCACCACGGGAAGCTGCCCGGCGTCGAGCAGGCCGGTGATGGCGAGCCCGGCCCGCGCCTGCCCGGCCTCGAGGGCATCGCCGGCCACGGTGACGTCGCCGGCGTCGTGCACGTCCCGGCCGAGGTGGAAGGCGAGCGGACCGAGGGCGGCGCGGATGGCTGCGGGGGCCGCGGCGGCGCCGGTGCGGCCCTTGTTCCGGCGCACCCCGGCGTCGCTGCCGAAGCCGAGGAGGACTGCGGGGCGGGCGGACGCGGGCGCGGAGGCAGGCCCCGCCACAGACGCAGGCCGAGTGCGGCGCGGGGTGTACGGCGTGACCGCCTGCCACCAGCGGCGGTGCTCGGCGCCGTCGCCGTCGAACCGTCCGGTCCAGGGCTGCGGCGGGACATCTACGGCGGGAACGGGGGAAACCATTCCCCTAGCTCACCGCAGCCCGGCCCGGAAAACCAGCCGCGCCGCCGTCGAACTGTCCGGAATCCCGGAATCCGCGCTTAAACGCCGCCGAGGTGACACTTTCGCGCCGATGTTTTGCACAAACACGGGCGCGAAGTATCACCTCGGCGGATGGGGGGCGGGCGGTGCCTAGTGGATCCCCAGCGCGGCCTCGATCGGGCCGATTGCGAAGAACAGCAGGAACGCCGCGGCCACAGCCCACATCAGCGGGTGCACCTCGCGTGCGCGGCCCTGGAAGGTGCGGATCAGGACGAACATGATGAAGCCGGCACCCAGGCCGTTGGCGATCGAGTAGGTGAACGGCATCAGGGTGAAGGTCAGGAACGCCGGGATCGCGATGCCCAGGTCCTGCCAGTCGATCTTGCCGACCTGGGAGACCATCATGAACCCGACGACGACGAGCGCCGGGGCCACTGCCTCGAACGGCACGAGGTTGATCAGCGGGGTGAAGAACATGGCCACCAGGAACAACAGGCCGGTGACGATCGAGGCCAGGCCGGTCCGGGCGCCTTCGCCGATGCCGGCGCCGGATTCGACGTAGATCTGGTTTGAGGAGACCGAGGCGCCGCCGCCGATGATCGCGCCGAGCGCGTCCACCTGCAGGACGCGGTCGACGTTGGGGATGTTGCCGTCCTTGTCGATGCTGCCGGCCTCGGTGGCCAGGCCCACCATGGTGCCCATGGCGTCGAAGAAGATGCTCAGCAGGATCACGAACGCCAGCAGGGTCGCGGCGACAAAGCCGAGGTGCTCAAAGGCGCCGAAGGGGTTGGCCTGGCCGATCAGCGACAGGTCCGGGGCCGCCCATTCGGAGAACTTCGGGGCCACGAGGGACCAGCCCTCCGGGTTGTGGGTCTTGCCGTCGAAGCTGGGGCCGATGTGCAGGGTGAATTCCAGGATCACGGACAGGATCGTCGAGGCAACGATGCCGATCAGTATCGCGCCCTTGACCTTGCGGACCACGAGGGCGATGGTCAGGATCAGGCCGAAGACGAACACCAGAGTGGGCCAGCCCAGAAGCTTGCCGTCGAAGCCCAGACCGACCGGAACAGTGGTGCCGGCGACATCCGGGATGCGGCGCACGAAGCCCGCGTTGACCAGTCCGATCAGTGCGATGAACAGGCCGATGCCGACCACGATCGCGGTTTTCAGCCCCTCAGGGACCGCCTTGAACACGGCGGTCCGGAAACCGGTGAGCACCAGGATCAGCATGGTGACACCCGAGAGCACGACCAGGCCCATCATGTCGGGCCAGGTCAGGCCGGGGTTGGTGGCCACCGTCACGGCGACAAAGGCGTTGACGCCCAGGCCCGTGGCCAGCGCGAAGGGATGCTTGGCCCAGGCCCCCATCAGGATGGTCAGGATGCCGGCCACAAGGGCGGTGACGGCGGCGACGGCGGGGAAGCCGAGGGTGTCACCGGAGGAATCGGGGCCCGAGAGGATCAGCGGATTCAACACCACGATGTAGCTCATGGCGAAGAAGGTGGCGAAGCCTCCGCGGATCTCGCGGGAGAAGTTCGACCCCCGCTCGGATATCTTGAAGTACCGGTCGAGTGCAGAGCCCTGCTT
>DASWAW010000354.1:0-6852 GCA_036390955.1 Arthrobacter sp. | reverse complement strand
CCTGCGCCGCGACCCGATGTCCGCGGACAGCTTCCCCCAGGACGTGCTGGAACTCCAGGGCTACCTGAGCGGCCCCACCCGCATCCCGGGCGTGGAGGCCACCCCCGGCAAGGGCACCGACGTGCCGCTGTACATCCTGGGCTCCTCGCTGTTCGGTGC
This sequence comes from Arthrobacter sp., assembly GCA_036390955.1. Lineage (GTDB taxonomy): Bacteria > Actinomycetota > Actinomycetes > Actinomycetales > Micrococcaceae > Arthrobacter. Next base: position 6,693 of record DASWAW010000354.1, on the reverse strand, counting down.
CAAGCTCGCCGCGCAGCTGGGCCTGCCGTACGCATTCGCCTCGCACTTCGCGCCGAACGCGCTCCAGGACGCCGTCGCCATCTACCGCCGCGACTTCCAGCCCTCCGCCCAGCTGGACGCCCCGCACGTGATCGCCGGCGTCAACGTGATCGCGGCGGACTCCGCGGCCGAGGCGCAGGAGATGTTCCACGCCACCAAGCGCGCCCGCGTCTCGCTCTTCTTCGGCAACGGCCGTGAGTTCAGCGACGACGAGGCGGACATGATCCTCGACTCGCCGCAGGGCCAGCACGTAGCCCAGATGATGAAGTATTCCGCGGTGGGAACCCCGGATGCCGTGCTGGCGTACCTGGACGAGTTCACCGCCCACGCCGACGCCGACGAGCTCATCGTCGCGCACCAGAGCACCGGGACCGAGGCCCGGCTGCGGTCGGTGCAGCTGCTGGCCGACGTCGCCGGGCTGGTCCGGGTCTAGACCCCGGGGTCCGGTACCGCCGCCGCGCGGCAAACGGCACCGGCTCCCGGGGCACGTCAGCCGGGGCGAGCGCCCTCAGCCATAGGCTTGACACATCGCAACTGAACCGGTTTAGTAGTACACATCACTTAACCGGTTCAGCTGACGGCTGGACCTCTCCGAAGGGAACGGCCCATGGCAGTCACCATCAGCGACGTCGCCCATGCGGCCGGGGTCAGCAAGGGTGCCGTCTCCTATGCCCTGAATGGCCAGCCCGGAGTCAGCCAGGACACCCGCGACCGCATCCTGAAGGTGGCCAAGGACCTCGGCTGGAAGCCGAGCCTTCGGGCCAAGGGATTGTCATCCGCCAAGGCGTATGCGCTCGGCCTCGTGGTGGCCCGCGATCCTTCCCTGCTGGGAACGGACCCCTTCTTCCCCGCGTTCATCGCCGGGATCGAGACGGCCCTTGCCGAGCATGACTACACCTTGGTCCTCAGTGTCGCCACTGCCCCGGGCGCCGAGGAACGCTGCTACCGCAAGTTAGTCGAGAACGGCCGGGTCGACGGCGTGATCCTCACCGACGTTAGGCACAACGACTCCCGCATCGGCCTGCTCAACGAACTCAAAATCCCGGCCGTGACGCTGAACCGTCCCGACGCCAACTCCCCGTTCCCGGCTGTCTCCGTGGACGAATCGGCCGGCATCGTCGCTGCAGTCGAACACCTCGTGGCTCTCGGGCACACCCGGATCGCCCATGTGGGCGGCGGGCAGGAATACATCCACGGGCGCAGCCGGCGCAGGGCCTGGGAGGAAGCGCTGGCCCAGGCCGGGCTTCCGTCCGATCTCTTCGCCGCGGCCGACTTCACCGCCGCCGGCGGCGTGGCAGCCACCGCCGACCTGCTCCGGCGGACGGACCGGCCGACCGCCATTGTGTACGCGAACGACCTCATGGCCACCGCCGGGCAGTCCTATGCGCAGTCCCTCGGGCTCAGCGTTCCCGGGGACCTGTCCGTCACCGGCTACGACAACGCCGAGTTCACCCAGTACCTGAACCCGCCCCTCACCACCCTCGCGACGGACCCCATGCTGTGGGGCCGGGTGGCCGCCCAGGTGCTGCTGAACCAGCTCGCGGGGACACACAGTGGCGGGGATACCGTCCTCCCGGCGCCCCGGCTCGTGGTCAGGGCCTCCACCGGCCCCGTCCCCGCGCCGGCCCGGGGCCGACCGCCGGCCGCCTGACCAGAACCACCGATCTTTCCCCATCCCCAGCTCGAACCGCAGTCCCACAAAACCCTCCCAAGGAGACGCAATGAAGCGCTTTTCAACTGCCACGCGCGTACTGTCCGTGGCCGCCCTGACCATCATGGGAGCCGGCCTTGCGGGCTGCGGCGGCGGAGGCAGCAGCAGCTCCGCCTCGTCCGCCACCACGGCCAAGGGACCCATCAAGATCTGGTACTCCAACAATGAGTTCGAAGTGAAGTGGGGCAAGGCCATGGTCGCGTCCTGGAACGCAGACCACCCGGACCAGAAGATCGATGCCCAGGAGATCCCGGCCGGCAAGAGTTCCGAGGAAGTCATCGGCGCCGCCATCACCGCCGGCAACGCCCCCTGCCTGGTCTTCAACACCGCCCCCGTCGCCGTTCCGCAGTTCCAAAAACAGGGCGGACTCGTCGCACTTGACTCCTTCCCGGACGGGGCCCAGTACATCAAGGACCGCACCGGCGCGATCGCGGACCAGTACAAGTCAACCGACGGCAAGATGTACCAGCTGCCCTGGAAGTCCAACCCGGTGGTCCTTTACTACAACAAGGACATCTTCACCAAGGCCGGGCTGGACGCCGAGAACCCCAAGCTGGGAACCCAGGCGGAATTCCTCGACACCGCACGCACCCTCGTGAAATCCGGGGCCACGGCCAACGCCGTCTGGCCGTCCCCGGCCAGCGACTTCTTCCAGTCGTGGTTCGATTTCTACCCGTTCTATGCCGCCAATTCAAAGGGCACCCCGCTGCTGGAGGACGGCAAGGCCACCTTCGACAGCGAGGAAGGCAAGCAGGTCGCCGCCATGTTCGGGACCCTCTACAAGGAGAACCTGGCCTCCAAGGAGGTCTTCCAGGGCGATGCCTTTGGCGAAGGCAAGTCGGCCATGTCGCTGGCCGGCCCGTGGGCCATCGCCGCCTACAAGGACAAGGTCAACTGGGGCGCCGTCCCGGTCCCGGGCTCCTCGGCCCAGACTGACGGCTCCACATTCTCGGACGCGAAGAACGTTGCCATGTACTCTGCCTGCGAGAACCAGGGCACGGCCTGGGAAGTCATGAAGTTCGCCACGAGCAAGGAACAGGACGGCAAGCTCCTCGCCGACTCCGGCCAGATGCCCATGCGCCAGGACCTCCCGGCCACGTACGCGGACTACTTCGCCAAGAACCCGCTCTACACGCAGTTCGCGGAGCAGGCCGGCCGTACGGTTGAGGTGCCGAATGTCCCCAACTCCGTGGAGATCTGGCAGACTTTCCGCACCGCGTATGCCAAGTCCGTGATCTTCGGCAATGAAGGCGTCGACGCCGCATTCAAGGGCGCCGCCGAGAAGGTCAACCAACTGGCAGCCCAGAAGTAGCGGGTGGATCCCCATGTCACTTCGCTCAGCTGACGGCGGCGCGGCCACCGGCCAAACCGCCGGAGAGGCTGCCGAGCGGGCGCCGGGCCAGCGACCGGCGGCCAGGAAGCGCAAGAACTTCCTGGGCCGCCAGCCGCTGGGGCTGCTGTTCAGCGCCCCTTACGTCATCTACGTTCTGGCCGTGCTGGCATTCCCGCTCTGCTACGCCGTCTACATTTCCTTCCACGACTATTTCTTCACCGCCCCCCGGGTCAAGGTGGACCGTCCGTTCGTGGGACTGGACAACTACGTCACCGTCCTTACCGATCCGGCCGTGCAGCGCTCCTTCGCCAACATCGGCGTGTTCCTGGTCATCAACGTCCCGCTGACGGTGTGCCTGTCGTTGGTCCTGGCCAATGCCCTGAACCGCGTGACGAAGCTGCGGACGTTCTTCCGCGTCAGCTACTACGTCCCGTACGTCACGGCGAGTGTCGCCGTCGTCGGCGTCTGGCTGTTCCTGTTCCAGCAGAACGGACTGGTCAACGAGCTGCTGGGGCCGCTGGCCCCCAACCCCTCGTGGCTGGTGAACTCGTGGCTGGCGATGCCGACGGTGGCCCTGTACGTGACCTGGAAACAGCTGGGCTTCTTCATCCTGCTGTACCTGGCCGCGCTGCAGAACATCCCGGACGAGCTCTACGAGTCCGCCTCGGTGGACGGCGGCAACAAATGGGTCCAGTTCTGGAACATCACCGTTCCCGGCGTCCGCTCGGCCAGTGTGCTGGTGACGCTGTTGGCCACCATTACGGGCGCCAACCTTTTTACCGAGCCGTACCTGCTCACCGGCGGCGGCGGCCCGGACGGCGCGTCCACGTCACCGGTGTTCCTGATGTACCAGAAGGGCATCCTGCAGGGGAACCCCGATCTGGCCGCCGCGCTGGGTGTCGTGCTGGTGATCGGCGTGCTGCTGATTGCCCTGATCCAGAAACGCCTCGTCGGCGGGAAGGAGGACTAACGTGTCAATTCTCAACAAGGCAGCTGCGCCCAACGATGAGAACAACGACGACGGCGCCCGCCGCCGCGGTCTTCCCGGCGGCCCGGTCCGCGACCCGGGCGCAGGATCTTCCGCCGTGGAAAAGCGCAAGAATCTGGGAGTCGGGAGCTTCGTGCTGCTGGCCGTCGGTGCTTTCGTGTTCCTCTTCCCGTTCTACTACATGTTCATTGGCTCGCTGCAGACTTCACCGGACACCTCGGTGGCGGGCGCGTTCCCGAACCCTGCGAACATCACGGGCGAGAACTACACGAACATCAACAACTCCATCAGCCTGCTGAAAGGCCTGGTCAACTCCGGGATCTTCACCGGCGGTGTCATCTTCTTCACCGTGGTCTTCGGACTCCTGGTGGGCTACGCCCTGGCCCAGATGCACTTCCGCGGCAAGGGATTCGTGTTCGGCATGATGCTGCTGGTGCAGATGATCCCGTTCCAGCTGCTGCTCATCCCGCTTTATGTCATGATCGTCCGCGACTACGGCCTGGCCGATACGTACCTCGGCATGATCCTGCCTTTCGCGATCAACTCCACCGCGGTGTTCGTGTTCCGCCAGTACTTCATGCAGCTGCCCTCGACGCTGTTTGAGGCGGCCCGGATCGACGGAGCCTCCGAACTGCGGATCCTGTGGCAGATCGCCATCCCGCTGGTGAAGCCCGCGATCGTCACGGCGATCCTGCTGACCTTCATTGGGCCGTGGAACGAGTTTCTGTGGCCGTTCCTGGTCACGAAGGACCAGGCCATCCAGCCGCTCGCCGTCTCCCTGGCGAACTACATCTCCAACGTCTCCGCGACGGCGTCCAACCCGTTCGGAGCCATCCTGGCGGGAGCGTGCGTCCTCGCGGCGCCCGCCGTCGCACTGTTCATTTTCTTCCAGCGTCAGTTCATTTCCACCAATATCGGATCCAGCGTAAAGGGCTAATCTATGACTTCCCCCCAGACTTCCCCCCTGCCCACCGTCCCCTTCACCCTCACCCGCGCCGGCGTCATCATGTCACCGGAACCGGGCAATGAGTTCGAAGCCGAAGGTGTGCTCAACCCGGCCAGCGGCCGCGGCCCCGACGGCGAGCTGTACCTGCTCCCGCGCCTGGTCGCCAAAGGCAACGTCTCCCGCGTGGGGCTGGCCAAGGTGATCATCGAAGATGGTGTCCCCACCGGCGTTGAACGGCTGGGGATCGTCCTGGCCCCCGACGAGGGCTGGGAGCGCGGCCTGAACAATGCCGGCACCGAGGACCCCCGCACCACCTGGGTCCCCACGCTCGGCAAGCACCTCATGACCTACGTCGCTTACGGCCCGCTGGGCCCGCGCCTGGCCTTCGCCCACTCCGAGGACCTGCGCAGCTGGGAACGCCTTGGCCCGTGCCTCTTCGGTTACCAGGCCGACCTCTCGCTGGACCTGAACCTCTTCCCGAACAAGGACGCCGTGTTCTTCCCGGAGCCGGTCAACGACCCCGACGGTGTGCCCTCCTACGCGATGCTGCACCGCCCCATGTGGGACCTGGGCTGGATCCGCGAGGGCGAAGGCGAGCACCTGCCGGCCGGCGTCACGGACAACCGCCCCGGTATCTGGATCTCCTACGTGCCGGTCGCGGACGTCGAAAAGGACATCCGCAACCTCGTGCACATGTCCAAGCACCGGCTCGTGGCGCTTAGCGAGTTCCCGTTTGAGGAACTGAAAATCGGCGGCGGCCCGGCACCCATCCGCGTCGACGAGGGCTGGCTGCTGATCCACCACGGTGTCGCCGGCGCTCTGGAGAAGTCCGCGTTTGACCACCAGCAGAAGGTCAACTACACCGCGGCCGCGATGATCCTCGACGCCGACGACCCATCCAAGGTGATCGCCCGCAGCGACAAGCCGCTTCTGGCGCCCGAGACCGAGGACGAGATCTCCGGGATTGTGCCCAATGTCGTCTTCCCGACCGCAATCGAAAAAATCGGCGACCAACTGTTCGTGTTCTACGGCATGGCTGATTCGAAGATCGGCGTCGCCAAGCTGGACCGGATTCCCGCCGGCCACTAGCACCGAGGTCCCGCCGCACCGACCGCCAGAGAACCCCAGCAGGAGTACCGATGACGAACAACGATGTCCGCTCGAAACTGAAACCACAACCCACGGCCATCGCTGTGGCCGTATCGATGCTCCTGCTGGGGACGGGTGCCGGTGCCGCGACGGCGGCACCGGCACCTCCGGCGGCGGCTGTCGGGCAGGACCCTGCGCAGCCGGGACCCGCCGCCCCGGCGCCGGCCCTGACGAACCTTGGCCACCTCGACTTCCTGATGGACACTGTGCCGCTCGCACCGGCGGAGGGTCACACCACCTACCGGCTCGACCAGATGCCCTCGGCGCAGGCCCCCTGGACCTACGCGGACAAGAAAGCGGACGGCACGTACTCCCGGATCGGCGGCGGAGAGCTCGACCCCGCCACCGGCCACTGGAGCCAGGGCGCCTACAACGCCGACGACATCGCCCGCACCGCCGTCGTCTACCTGCGCCACTGGCAGCAGACCGGCGACGCCGCCAGCAAGGAACGCGCCTTCCAGACCCTGCGCGCGCTGACCTACCTGCAGACCACCAGCGGGCCCAACGCCGGAAACGTCGTCCTCTGG
>DASWAW010000353.1:0-3059 GCA_036390955.1 Arthrobacter sp. | reverse complement strand
TGGGTGCGGATCTGGATCTCCACGGGTTTGCCGCCCGGGCCGATCACCGTGGTGTGCAGGGACTGGTACATGTTGAACTTGGGCATCGCGATGTAGTCCTTGAACCGCCCCGGGAGGGGGTTCCAGCGCGAGTGCATGGCGCCCAGGGCCGCATAACAGTCCCGGACGGAGTCAACCAGGACCCGGACGCCCATCAGGTCATTGATGTCGTCGAAGTCCTTATCGCGGACGATCATCTTCTGGTAGATGGAGTAATAGTGCTTCGGCCGGCCCGTGATGGTGGCCTTGATCTTGGCCTCGCGCAGGTCCTCGGTGATCTGGTCGCGGATGACGGAGAGGTTCTTTTCGCGCTCGGGTGTCCGGTCCCCCACCATGCGGACGATTTCCTCGTAGACCTTCGGGTACAGGGCCGCGAAGGAGAGGTCTTCCAGTTCCCACTTGATGGTGTTCATGCCGAGCCGGTGCGCCAGCGGGGCGAAGATTTCCAGGGTCTCCCGGGCCTTGCGGGCCGAGGACTCGGCGGAGACGAAACGCCACGTCCGGGCGTTGTGCAGCCGGTCCGCCAGCTTGATCATGAGGACCCGGATGTCCTTGGCCATGGCGACGACCATCTTGCGCACGGTCTCCGATTGCGCCGCCTCGCCGAAGCTGACCTTGTCGAGCTTGGTGACACCGTCCACCAGCATGGCGACCTCCGGCCCGAACTCGGCTTTCAGGTCATCCAGGGTGTAGGAGGTGTCCTCGACGGTGTCGTGCAGGAGCGCCGCCGCGAGGGTGGTCCCGCTGAGACCCAGCTCGGCCAGAATGGTGGCCACCGCGACCGGGTGAGTGATGTAGGGATCGCCGCTCTTGCGCTTCTGGCCACGGTGGCAGGTCTCCGCCACGACGAAGGCGCGCTGGATGAGGTCGAAGTCCTCTTTGGGGTTGTTGGCGCGTACCGTGCGCAGCAGCGGCTCGAGGATGGGGGAATAGGCGGGGGCGCCGCGCCCGGTCAGCCGGGCAAGCCGGGAGCGGGTGCGTTCGCGCCGGCCCGGGAACGTGGGGCGTGCGCCCGAGCTGTCCACCGGCACGGGCGGTTCGGCGCGTCCGGGAGCCACCACGCCAGTCTGCGAACCCTGGCCTGGAGCCTTATCCGACGGTGCTGATGGCACCGGCGTCGAACGTTCTTCCAATGGAGCACCTCTCCGAACCCGTTAATTCTTCCAGTGTATTCCCGCGGCAGGATACTTCGATAACCGGCGGCGATACGGCGACGGGCCGGAGAACGTCGTGAATGACGTTCTCCGGCCCGTTGGGGCCACCGGGCAGCTTCCCGGCGCTAAGCGGTCCGGCGGGACCGCTGCGGCTATGCCGTGGCGGACGCCGCCGGGGCGTCGGTCTTGGCGGCGGCCTGGGCGCGGCGCTGGTGGACGCGCTGGGCCTGCTTGACCAGCTCCGGTTCGCCCTGGCGCAGCCAGGCGTAAAGCGGCGCCGCGATGAAGATGGTCGCCGCTGTGCCGATCAAAATCCCGACAAACAGTGCCAGCGAGAGGTCCCGCAGCGTTCCCGCGCCCAGCAGCCCGGCGCCGATGAAGAGGATGGCACCCACCGGGAGGATGGCCACCATCATGGTGTTGATGGAGCGCACCAGGGTCTGGTTGACGGCCAGGTTCACTTCCTCGCCGAAGGTCCGCCGGGTGGAGGCCTGCAGATCCGCGGTGTTCTCGCGGATCTTGTCGAAGACCACCACGGTGTCGTACAGCGAATAGCTCAGCACGGTCAGGAAGCCGATGATGGCCGACGGCGTGACTTCGAAATCGCTGAGGGCGTAGACACCGGCGGTGATGAACATCGTCACAAGCATGCCCACAATCGCCGAGAGCGACATCTTCCAGGTCCGGAAGTACAGGGCCATCAGCACGGCGGCGAGTCCCACGAAGATCGCCAGGCCCAGCAGGGCCTGCTTGGTGACGTCGGCACCCCAGGTCGGGCCGACGAACGTCGAGGTCACCTCGTTCTCGGTCACGCCGTAGGCCTTGGTGAGGCCATCCCTGATCTGCAGCGTCTCATCGTCGGAGAGCTTGTCCGTCTGGATGCGCATGGTGTTGCCGGCGACGTTTGCCACCCGCGGGATGCTGCCGGGGACGACGTCCTCGACGGCTTTCTCGCCGATGGCGGCGTCGGTGGTTTTCACGTTGGAGACGGTGAACTCCGAGCCGCCGCGGAATTCGATACCGAGGTTGAACCCGCCTTTGGCGACGGGCAGCAGGATCGACAGCGCTACGAGGACGGCTGCGATCAGGAACCAGATCTTCTTGGATTCCACGAAGTCGTAGGATCGCTTGCCCGTGTAGAGCTCATTGCCGAATTTGGCGAAGCTGCTGGCCATTTAGTTGCCCTCCTTGGACGTGCTCTTGGAGGAACCAGCAAGCTGTTCCTGTCGTTCCGCGAGGCGTCGTTCTGCAATGGTCATCCGGCGTTCGGCCTCAGCCGTGGCGCCGGTGTTCTTGGCGCGGAGCGCGGCAACAGCTGCCGGCTTGTCCGCAGGAGTGCGGAGCCGGCCCGCGCCCCGGTACAGGGGAACGGCGCCGAGGCTCTTCGGATCCAGTCCCGAGAACCGGTGGCCCTCACCGAAGAATCTGGTCTTGGCCAGCATCTGCAGGGTCGGGTGGGTGAACATAAAGACGACGATGAGGTCGGCGATGGCCGTCAGGCCGAGGGTGAAGGCGAAGCCGCGGACGTTGCCCACTGCCACGAAGTACAGCACCAGGGCGGCCAACAGGTTGACGGCCTTGGAGGCCAGGACGGTGCGCTTGGCACGCTTCCAGCCGTTCTCGACTGCCGACACGAGGCCGCGTCCTTCACGGAGTTCATCACGGATGCGTTCGAAGTAGACGATGAACGAGTCGGCGGTCTGGCCGATGGCCACGATGATGCCCGCGACACCGGCGAGGGACAACCGGTAGTTCTCGGTCCAGCCCAGGATCGAGATGGCCAGGTACGTCAGCGCGCCGGCCACCACGAGGGAGGCGACGGTGACCAGGCCCAGCGCCCGGTACTGGAACAGCGAGTACACCACC
>DASWAW010000352.1:0-4942 GCA_036390955.1 Arthrobacter sp. | reverse complement strand
CGGCAACGTCGCCGTCGGTCTTCTGGACCTATTCACCAAGTGACCATCAGCTTGCCGCAGGCAACCAGCCGGGCGCAATAACGGGAGGACGATTCACAGGCAAATCCGGGGGAAGTCACAGCCAGGACGCACCCGCCTGGCGTGCCGGTTTTGTCCCCACCCGGTTCCTACGGATGCAGGGCAATCGATGCAACGCCGCGACCGTCACATCCGGTCCCTCCCGCACTCTTGCTGGCACACTGAGCCGATGAGTGATCCTCTCCCCCGGTCCGGGCGGCCCGGCATCCGCGCCGCAATGTTCGTCGACTTCGACAACGTCTACACCGGTCTGATGGCCCTGGACCCGGCCGCCGCCAAACGGTTTGCCGAGGATCCCAAGCACTGGACGGAGGCGCTGGCCGACGGCGGCACGGGCGAGGACTCCCGGCGCTTCCTGATCCGCAACTGTTATCTCAACCCGGTGGTGTACTCGAAGTACCGCACCTACTGGACCCGGGCAGGGTTCCGCGTGATCGACTGCCCGTCGCTGACGCAGCGGGGAAAGAGCAGCACGGACATCAACCTGGTGCTTGAGGCAATGGACGCACTGTCCGGCAGCGGCGGCATCGACGAGTTCTTCATCGCCTCGGCCGACGCCGATTTCACGTCGCTGATCCAGCGGTTCCGGGCTGCTGACCGGATGACCACCGTCATCGCAGCCGGCGCCGTGGCCTTCGCATACCGGGAGATGGCGGACCACGTGGTGGAGTCCCACGACTTCGTCGCCATCCTCAACGGCACAACGGTGGAGCCGATTCACACCGTGGCGTCCCCGAAGCAGCAGCCAGCCCCGGCCGCGGCGAAGTCGAAAACCAAGGCGGCCTCGCCCGCGGTCCGCGAGATCCTGGAGTTCGTCCGCAACGCTCCCGGACCGGTCGTCGGCGCGATGGTGGCCCACCGGGCCCTCACAGCCGACCCCTCCCTGAAGACAGACTGGGGCGGCTTCGGGAAGTTTGGGACCTGGGTGGCCCAGATCGGCCAGAACGTCGAATATTCTCCGGCGCAGGGCGGCTGGGTCTGGGATGCCAAGCGGTTTTCAAGCGAGGATCTTCCTGCCCCGGCCGACCTGCGGCCCGGGATCGAGGAGCAGGTCACCCGGGTGACGGATGTTCCGGCATTGTCCGCGGCCCAGTTCCGGCAGGTGTTCCTGGCCATGGCGGCCAGGCTTCGGGAGCATCCGCTCAACCGCACCGAACTGTCCCGGCTTGTCAGGGACGATTGCGTCAGCGCGGGCCAGCCGGTCTCCCGCAACGCGGTGAACTTCGTCCTTCAGGGCCTCGCCTACGCCAATTTCCAGCTCAACGACGAGGCGACTGCAGCGGGACTGGCAGCAGCCTGGACTGCGAACGTGGAAGAACTCTGCCGGGTGGCGCTGCTGGAGTTCGACGCCGCCGAGAAGCTCGCGGTGCGGCGCTGGGCCAGCGGCGGGCTCCTGGAATCCGGGCCGGCCGATGTCTCCCGTGACTAGCCACCTTGCCCGCGCAAGGGCGGCACCGGCGGTTGTGCTACATTTCGGGCCATGATCTCGCACCCGCCAAGCCACCATGCCGACGCGCCCGCCGCCGCCGCCATCGGGCTCCTGGCGAGGCAGGGCTACGACGCGACGTCCGTTGACGATCTTGCGGACGCTGCCGGCATGAGCCGCAGCACGTTCTTCCGGAAGTTCGGGTCAAAGGAAGACGTTGTTTTCGCCGACCACGAGCGGATCCTTCGCCAGGTGACGGACCGGCTGGCGGAAACGATGCAGGAGCCGCTGGCCGCGATCGAGGATGCGGCGCTGCTGGTTTTCAATCACCACCTGCGGAACCGGGAAACGTCCCGCGCCCGCTATGAGCTCATGCAGGCCGTGCCGGCGCTCCGGGACCGCGAACTGGTCACGTCCTACCGGTACGAGCGGGCATTCCTGCAGCACCTGCTGGATAAACTGCCCGACGCCGAGCACCGGGAATACAAGGCCGTCTCCTTCGCCGCCGCCGCGGTCGCCGTGCACAACGCGTTCCTCCGGCGGTGGCTCCGCACGGCATCCGCCGGCCAGGAAACAGGGACGGCCGACCGGGACCGATCAGCCGCGCTCGCGCACGAACTTCGGGCCCTCTCGGAGATCTTCCGGCCCGCGCTGCTCGGCCCGGGCGCCCCGGCGCAGGCGTCCCCGGCCGTCGTCGTGACCGTCCTGACGGCGGGCGCCGACAAGGACGCGATTGTGCAGGCGGTCCGCGACGCCCTGCGCTGACGCCTACCCTTTCTCGTGAAACTGAGTTTCTTGACGTGGAACCGGGTTTCAATGCATCCTTAGTCGATGTGGTGTGAGCCACAGCACGCGGGCGACCAGGGCCCGACGCCGAGACAGAGGACAACCACATGACGACGACGTCGCCCGCAGCATCCGGTTTGAACCAGAACGCCAACATCCCCGTCATCCTCGGCGGCGCCCGGACCCCCTTCGGCCGCTTCCGCGGCGGCCTCACACCCTTCTCCTCCAGCGAACTGGGCGCGCATGCCATCCGCGCCGCCCTGGACCGCACCGGCGTCGCCCCCGAGCAGATCGACGCAGTCATCGTCGGCCAGGTCATCCAGGCCGGGGCTGGGGCCGGCCCCGCACGGCAGGCCAGCCTGGCCGCCGGGATCGGCTGGGACGTGCCCACCGTGACGGTCAACAAACTTTGCCTCTCCGGCCTGACAGCCGTGATCGACGCAGCCCGGATGATCCGCGCCGGCGAAGCCGACTTCATCGTCGCTGCCGGCCAGGAATCCATGACCAACGCGCCCCACCTCGTGCCCGGGCTCCGCGCCGGCGTCGTCATCGGCGAAGCCCCGATGCTGGACTCGCTGAACCGGGACGGGCTGCAGGATCCGGTCAGCGGCCTGCTGATGGGCGCGGCCACCGACGCGGGGAACGCCGAACGCGGCATCACCCGCGCCGAGCAGGACGCCGTCGCGGCCCGGTCCCACCAGCGGGCCGAAGCGGCACGCGCCGCCGGAGTCTACGCCGAGGAAATCGCCCCGATCGAGGTTCCCCAGCGCAAGGGTCCCGCGCTGACTCTCGAGCACGATGAGGGCATCCGCCCGGAGACCACCGCCGACTCCCTGGCGCAGCTCCGGCCGGCGTTCTCGAAAGACGCAACGGCGACCATCACCGCCGGATCCTCCTCCCCGCTCTCCGACGGCGCCGCCGCCCTGGTGATCGCCAGCAAGGCGGCAGCCGAAGCGGCAGGGCTGGAGTGGATCGCCGAAATCGGCGCCCACGGCCAGACGGCAGGACCGGACGGGTCGCTGCATTCCCAGCCCGCCCGCGCCATCGAACTCGCCCTCAAGCGCGAGGGCCTCAGCGCGCAGGAACTCGATCTCGTCGAGATCAATGAAGCCTTCGCGTCCGTGCTCATCCAGTCCGCCAAGGACCTGGGCATCGAGCCGGAGGACATCAACGCCGAGGGCGGCGCCATCGCCCTCGGGCATCCGGTGGGGGCTTCGGGTGCCCGTCTGGTCCTGCACCAGGCGCTGGCGCTGAAGCGCCGGGGCGGCGGCACCGGCGTCGTCGCACTCTGCGGCGGCGGCGGCCAGGGCGACGCCCTGATCCTGAAAGCATGACCATCCCGACGAAGAAGCAGGCCATGAAGACCACCCATCCCGAAGAAGGCTTCGGCACCATTTCCGTCGCAGCCATCCTGGCCGAGTCCGCTCGCAGGACGCCGCACCGCACCGCGCTGATCGTCGGTGAGGAGGAAACCAGCTACGGCGACCTCTGGACCGAGACCCGCGCCTACGCCGGGGCGCTGCGGGCACGCGGCATCGGCCCCGGCGATGCCGTCGCCGTGCTGATCCCCAATGTGGCGGACTTCGCGCGCGTCTACTTCGCCGTCCTGTCGCTGGGCGCCATTGTGGTTCCGGTGCACGCCCTGCTCAAGGCGCGCGAAATCGAGTACGTGCTCCGGGACAGCGGCGCCAGGCTGCTGATCTGCGCCGCCCCGCTGCTGAAGGAAGGCGCAGCCGGTGCCGCCGCCACCGGGACCGATCTTCTGACCGTGATGGCGCCCGACGACGGCGGGCTGGCGCGGCTCGAGGCCGAGGCCGCCGCGGCCGAGCCGATCCGCAGTTACGTCCCCTGCCGGCCCTCGGACACTGCCACCATCTTGTACACCTCCGGGACCACCGGCAAACCAAAGGGCGCCCTCGGCACCCACTTCGCCCTGGTGGAACAGACTTCCGTCATCCTGACCTCCGTCATGGATTTCAAGCCCGGCGACGTCCTCTTCGGCGGGCTGCCGCTGTTCCACACCTTCGGCCAGACAGTAGTCCTCAACGCGGGGCTGCGGGCGGGCGCCACCATCGTCATGATGCCCCGGTTCAGCGGCGAGGGCGCCCTCCAGCTGATGGCCCGGCACAAGGTCAACATCTTCCTGGGGGTGCCGACCATGTATGTGGCGCTCCTCGAGGCGGCCAAGGCCACTGATGTCCGTCCGGCGGCCCTCCGCTACGGCATTTCCGGCGGCGCCTCCCTCCCGCTGGCTGTCATGGACAAGTTCCGTGACGTCTTCGGCGTCGAAATCCACGAAGGCTACGGCCTGACCGAAACATCCCCGGTCGCCGCGTTCAACCACGTCGGCATCCCACCCCGGCCCGGCACCATCGGGGTCGCCATTTGGGGTGTCGACATCGAAATCGCCCGCGCGGAAACAGTGGAAAGCATCGAGCTGCTGCCCCCGGGCGAACTTGGCGAGCTCGTTATCCGCGGACACCTGCTGATGAAGGGCTACCTCAACCGGCCGGAGGCCACCGCCGAGGCGGTCGTCGACGGCTGGTTCCGCACCGGCGACCTTGGCACAAAGGACGACGACGGCTACCTGACCATCGTGGACCGCAAAAAGGACATGATCATCCGCAACGGCTACAACGTCTACCCGCGCGA
>DASWAW010000351.1:0-1760 GCA_036390955.1 Arthrobacter sp. | reverse complement strand
TGCCAACAGTAAGGACCCTGCGTGTCTCCCATGGCCCGCACCGCCCCGGTGCCCGCGGCAACAGATCCGGCCATCATCCGGAACTTCTGCATCATTGCGCACATTGACCACGGCAAGTCCACACTGGCCGACCGGATGCTCCAGTACACCGGCGTTGTCCAGTCCCGTGACATGAAGGCCCAGTACCTGGACCGCATGGACATTGAGCGCGAACGCGGCATCACCATCAAGTCCCAGGCCGTCCGTATGCCCTGGGAACTCGACGGCGTCAGCTACGCGCTGAATATGATCGACACTCCCGGACACGTTGACTTCACCTACGAAGTCTCCCGCTCGCTCGCAGCCTGCGAAGGTGCGGTGCTGCTCGTGGACGCGGCCCAGGGCATCGAGGCACAGACCCTCGCCAACCTCTACCTGGCGATGGAAAACAACCTTACGATCATCCCGGTCCTGAACAAGATTGACCTCCCGGCAGCCCAGCCCGAGAAGTACGCGGCGGAACTGGCCAACCTGATCGGCGGCGACCCCGACGAGGTGCTCCGCGTCTCCGGCAAGACCGGCATGGGCGTCGAGGTCCTGCTCGACAAGATCGTCCGCGACCTTCCCGCCCCCAAGGGCGATCCCAACGCCCCCGCCCGCGCCATGATCTTCGACTCGGTCTACGACACCTACCGCGGCGTGGTCACCTACGTCCGCGTGGTCGACGGTATGCTGCACCCCCGCGAACGCATCCAGATGATGTCCACCCGCGCCACGCACGAACTCCTCGAGATCGGTGTCAGCTCCCCGGAGCCGACACCCTCCAAGGGCCTCGGCGTCGGCGAAGTGGGCTACCTCATCACCGGTGTCAAGGACGTCCGCCTGTCCAAGGTGGGCGACACGGTCACCAATCTGGCCAAGCCTGCCACCGAATCCCTCCCCGGCTATGCGGATGCCAAGCCCATGGTCTTCTCCGGCCTCTACCCGTTGGACGGCACGGACTACCCGGTGCTCCGCGATGCGCTGGAGAAGCTGATGCTTAACGACGCCGCCCTGGTTTACGAGCCTGAGACGTCTGCCGCGCTGGGCTTCGGCTTCCGCGTGGGATTCCTGGGCCTGCTGCACCTGGAAATCACGCGTGAGCGGCTCGAACGCGAATACAACCTGGACCTGATTTCCACCGCTCCCAACGTGGAATACGAGGTCACGCTGGAGGACAAGAAGGTCGTCCACGTCACCAACCCCAGCGAATACCCCACCGGCAAGATCGCAGAAGTCCGCGAGCCGATGGTGGCCGCCACTATCCTGGCGCCCAACGAGTTTGTCGGCGCCATCATGGAGCTCTGCCAGAGCCGGCGCGGCGTCATGGGCGGCATGGACTACCTCTCCGAGGACCGGGTGGAAATCCGGTACCGCCTGCCGCTGGCCGAAATCGTCTTCGATTTCTTCGACATTCTTAAGTCCAAGACCCGCGGCTACGGCTCGCTGGATTGGAAGGCCGACGGCGACCAGGTGGCCGATCTGGTCAAGGTCGACATCATGCTCCAAGGCGAGCAGGTGGATGCATTCTCCGCCATCACGCACCGCGACAAGGCCTACGCCTACGGCGTGATGATGACCGGCAAGCTGCGCGAACTCATTCCGCGGCAGCAGTTCGAGGTGCCCATCCAGGCCGCTATCGGCTCCAGGATCATCGCCCGGGAAAGCATCCGCGCCATCCGCAAGGACGTGCTCGCCAAGTGCTACGGCGGTGACATCACCCGAAAGCGCAAACTGCTGGA
>DASWAW010000350.1:0-5812 GCA_036390955.1 Arthrobacter sp. | reverse complement strand
TCCGCGCGCATCCCCGCCCGGCGGAGCCCGGCGGCGAGCTGGTGCAGCGTGCCGATGCCCATCAGCACCACGATGGTCCCGCCCAGCCCGGCAAGGTGCATGTGTTCCTTCTCGGTCAGCGGGGCGTGGCCGGAGACGACCGTGAACATGTGGCTGACCTCGCGGTGCGTGACCGGGATCCCGGCCGCGGCCGGGACGGAAATGGCACTCGTGACGCCGGAGATCACGCGGACGGGAACGCCGGCCTTCACACAGGCGGCCACTTCCTCGCCGCCGCGGCCGAACACGTACGGGTCACCGCCCTTGAGCCGCACCACGTTCTTCCCGGCCAGGGCGGCCTTCACCATCAACTCCTCGATGCCGGACTGGCTGACGGGGTGGTGGCCGGGGCGCTTGCCCACATCCACCAGCTCGGCCGTGCTCAGCGCGGGCAGTTCCTGGTAGGGGGCCAGCCGGTCGTAGAAGACGATGTCGGCGTCCCGCAGGGCCTGGACGGCGGCGACGGTCAGCAGTTCGATGGTTCCCGGCCCGCCGCCGACCAGGGTGACCTGGCCGGCGGCGCCGGCGGCGGGTTCCACCGCGACCGGGATGCCGGTTTCGCGGCAGCGGTCCAGCAGCGCCGCCCAGCCGGGCTGGCCGTCGTCGACCGCGGCGACGAGGAAAGGACGCTCCGGCAGCGGGCCGTCGTGGCGGGCACCACCGGGGCTGCTCAGCCGCGAAACGACGGCGCCGGCGGCCCGGTAGCGGCGGACGGCCTGCCGTGCGGCGGTATCCGAACCGGTGACAAGGACTTCGCGTCCGCTGAGATCGATGCTGAGCTGCATGGTTAGACCGTACTTTCCTGGGCGGGGTGGGCGGTGGCAGGGACGCCGGAGTCGGAGGGCCGGACCGGGATGCTGGAGGCGATCACTACCGGCTGCTTGCCGGCCAGCGCCTTCTCCTCCGCCGTGGCGGGGCGCATCTGGCCGCGCTCGTCGGGGACGAAGGTGATGGAGTCGTCCTTCTGGTCGGGGGCGTTGACGAACGAGCGGAAGCGGCGCAGGCGCTCGGGATCCTTCAGGGTGTCGGCCCACTCGTCCACGTAGGTGTCAACGTGCCTGGCCATGGCGGCCTCAAGTTCCTCGGCGATGCCCAGGGTGTCATGGACCACCACGTCCTCGACGTGCTTGATGCCGCCGGCGAGCTCCTCCTGCCACCGCGCCGTGCGCTGCAGGCGGTCGGCGGTGCGGATGTAGTACATGAAGTAGCGGTCGATGTACTTCAGCAGCGTTTCGTCGTCGAGGTCCTTGGCCAGCAGCTGGGCGTGCGCCGGGGTGGCACCGCCGTTGCCGCCGACGTAAAGGTTCCAGCCGTCCGCGGTGGCGATGACGCCGACGTCCTTGCCGCGGGCTTCAGCGCATTCCCGGGCGCAGCCGGAGACGCCCATCTTGAGCTTGTGCGGGCTGCGGAGGCCTCGGTAGCGCAGTTCCAGCTGGATGGCCATGGCCACCGAGTCCTGGACCCCGAAGCGGCACCAGGTGGAACCGACGCAGGACTTCACCGTGCGCAGGCTCTTGCCATAGGCCTGGCCGGATTCGAACCCGGCGTCGACCAGTTCCTTCCAGATTTCCGGGAGCTGCTCCAGCCGGGCGCCGAACATGTCGATCCGCTGGCCGCCGGTGATCTTGGTGTACAGGTTGTACTTCTCCGCCACGGCGGCGATGACGCCGAGCTTCTTCGGGGTGATCTCGCCGCCAGCGATGCGCGGGACCACGGAGTACGTGCCGTCCTTCTGCATGTTGGCCAGGGCGCGGTCGTTGGTGTCCTGCAGGGTGCCGCGCCCGGCGTCCAGGACGTAGGCGCTGTTCTGGCTGGCCAGGATGTTGGCGATGGTCGGCTTGCAGATATCGCAGCCGTCGCCGGTGCCGTACTTGGCCATGACCTCCTCGAAGGAGGTCAGCTCCAGGACCCGGATGGTCTCGAAGAGCTCCTGGCGGGACAGCTCGATGTGCTCGCAGAGGGCCTTGGAGACCTCGACGCCGGACTTGGTCAGTTCGGTTTCGAGCAGCTTCTTGAGCATCGGCACACAGGAACCGCAGCTGGTCCCGGCCCGGGTGCAGCCCTTCAGCTCGCCGAGCTCCTGGACCGGAGCGTTGCCGTCGCAGGCCCCGCAACCGTTGACGGTGTCGCGGATTGTTCCGGCGGAGACGTTGTTGCAGGAACACAGGATGGCGTCGTCCGGAAGTTGGGTCTCCCAGATTTCGTCCCCGGCGTCGCCGCCGCCGGCCGCGGTGAGGTAGGCGCCGGGTTCGGCGGCCAGTTCGCGGCCCAGCATGGGGCGCAGGGACGTGTACGGGGTGGCGTCGCCGACGAAGATGCCGCCCAGCAGGGTCTTGGCATCGTCCGTGGTGACGATCTTCTGGTAGACACCGCGGGCCGGGTCGGCGTAGACGATTTCCAGCGCGTGCTCGGTCCTGGCGAACGCGTCGCCGAAGCTGGCGACGTCGACGCCGGAGAGCTTGAGTTTGGTGGCGGTGTCGAAGCCGGGGAAGGTCGCGTCGCCGCCGTGCAGCCGGTCCGCGACGATCTCCGCCATGGTGTTGGCGGGCGCCACGAGGCCCAGGCACATGCCGCCGAAGTTGGCGACCTCGCCGATCGCCCAGATGCCGGAGACCTGCGTTTCGCAGCCGTCGGAGATCACAACGCCGCCGCGCGGGCCGAGATCGAACAGCGGAGCTGTGTCCTCCGCCGCGGCGCCCTCCGGTGCCGTGCCTTCGGCCTGGCCTGCCGCCGCTGCGGCGTTGGCGCCGCGGAACAGCTCGTCGCGGGGCTTCACGCCGATCGCAACGATCACGAGGTCGGCGTCGATGATGCGTCCGTCGGCCATCAGCACGCCGGTGACCTGGCCGTCGTCGTCGGAAAGGACCTCGGAGGGGAACACACCGCCGTGGACGGTGAAGCCCTTGGCTTCGATCAGGCGGCCCAGGGCCTGCCCGGCACCCTGGTCCAGCTGGGTGTTCATCAGCCAGGGGGAGCCGTTGATGACGATCGGGGTGGCGCCGAGCTGCTCGGTGCCGGCCGCGGATTCCAGGCCCAGCAGGCCGCCGCCGATGGTGACGGCGTTGACCTTGCGGCCCAGCTTCTCCGTCAGCTCCGCGATCGCCTTGTTGATGGCCCAGACGTCTTCCAGCGTGCGGTAGACATGGGTAAGTTCGGATCCCGCGATCGGCAGGCGGGCGGCATCGGAGCCGGTGGCGACGACCAGCTCGTCATACGGGTACACGGTGCCGGCGGCGGTGGTCACAGCCTTGCCGGCGATGTCGATGCCGGTCACGCGCTCGCCGGTCTGCAGCGTGAGCGCCTCGTGGTCCCACATGGAGGCGTTGCCCAGGGTGAGGTCGACGCCGGAGTCGGTGAGGGCCTTGCTCAGCGCGACCCGGTCGTAGGGAAGGTGCGCTTCCTCGGTGAGGACGGTGACATTCCAGCCGTCGAGGCCCCGGGCGTGCATTGCGTCGGCGAACCGGTGGGCGGCAGGGCCGCCGCCGGCAACCACGACGCGGCGCGGTGCTGCGGTGCGCTCAGCGTCCTGGTTCTGGGGGCTTGAAGTCTGTCCGGTCACGGTGGGCCTTTCGCATGGGCCGCAGTCAATGCTCTGCGACCTTCTCAATCGAGGTGTCCATCCAGACTAGGCAAGTGCAGTTTCGCTTCAGTTTCCCTTATGTTTCGTGATCTTAACTTCTGCATCACGGATGCGTTTCCGGCTACGTGAGGTCTCTTTTACCCGCCGGACACATTATTTGCACCCAGCTGTTACACCGCGGACCTAGCTTGGGTATGTGGCCGCAGGAGTGGCTGAGCCCGCGAGAGATGTACCAGAGAGGGGCCGAAATGACTGCCGTACTTGAGAGCGCAGCACTGAGCTTCGTTGAACACCCCAGCTACGGAACCGGCTGGCACCGTGTGTGCGCCGTCGAGGACCTGGAACCGGCCTGGGGCGAGGCCGCGCTGATCGCGGGGCGCCAGGTGGCGCTGTTCCGCACCGTGTCCGGTGAGGTTTACGCCGTCAGCCAGGAGGATCCGGCTACCGGCGCCTACGTGATGGCCCGGGGTATCACCGGGTCCCGCGGGTCCCGCCCGACCGTGGCCTCGCCGCTGCATAAAGAGGTCTATGACCTCCGCACCGGGGAGTGCCTGGGGACGCCGGAACTGCGGCTGCCAACCTTCGGTACCCGGATTGTGGGCGGGTACATTGAGGTCGAGCTCTAGGGGCTGAACCCCGAAAAGCTACAGCCCCAGCGCCTCGCGGACGTCCGCGAGGACGCCGTCGAGCGCGGCGCGTGCCTCGTGCCGCGCTCCCGGCAGTTCGGCGGCGGAATCGACGCTGCGGATGACCTCCAGGTAGCACTTGAGCTTGGGTTCGGTCCCGCTGGGGCGGATGATGATGCGGCTGAGGTCCTTTGTCAGGTACAGCAGGCCGTCGGTGGGCGGCAGCTGGGCGCTGCCCTCGGCGAGGTCGGTGACTGTTTCGACGGCGGAGCCGCCAAAGGATTCCGGCGGGCTGACGCGCAGCCGGTTCATCATGGCGTCCAGCAGGCCCAGGTCCGCGACCCGGATGCTGAGCTGGTCGCTCGCATGCAGGCCGTGCACCAGGTACAGCTCGTCGAGCGTGTCGAAAATCGTCTTGCCCCCGGCCTTCGCCGCTGCCGCGAATTCCGCGATCAGTACCGCCGCGGAGATCCCGTCCTTGTCCCGGACCAGTGCAGGCGCGACGCAGTAACCCAGCGCCTCCTCGTAGCCGTACAGCAGGCCGGGCACCCGGGCGATCCACTTGAAACCGGTAAGGGTTTCCTCATGGGCGTAGCCCGCGGCCGCCGCGATCCGGGCCAGCAGCCGCGAGGACACGATCGAATTCGCGAAAACCCCAACTGTCGTTCCGCCGCTGCCGCTGCCGGCGGCCAGCCGCGCCACGACGTGCGCCCCGAGCAGGGCGCCGACCTCGTCGCCGCGCAGCATCCGCCAGGCGCCGGTGTCCGGATCCTTCGCCGCCACCGCGGCGCGGTCGGCGTCGGGGTCGTTGGCGATCACGATGTCAGCACCCACCCGGGCGGCGGTTTCGAGGGCCAGGTCCAGGGCGCCGGGCTCTTCGGGGTTCGGGAAGTTCACGGTGGGGAAGTCGGGGTCCGGTTCGGCCTGCTCGCTCACCAGCGTGACGTCGGTGAAGCCGGCCGCGTGCAGAACCGCCACGGCGGTCCCGCCGCCGACGCCGTGCATGGGGGTCAGGACAATCTTCAGGTCGCGGGCCGGGAAGTGCTCCGGGATGGCCAGGGCCGCGACGGCGGCCTCGTAGCCGGCGGCGATGGAGGGGTCCAGGACGGTCCAGCCCTCCGTCGCCAGGGCGACGCCGGACAGCTCGCCGACGGCGTCAATCCGGGCCGCGATCAGCCCGTCGTAGGGCGCCACGATCTGCGCGCCGCGTCCGCTTTCCTCGACGGCGTGCCGGCCCAGGTAGACCTTGTAGCCGTTGTCCTGCGGCGGGTTGTGGCTGGCGGTGACCATCACGCCGCCGTCGCAGTCCAGGGCCCGCACCGCATAGGCGAGCAGCGGCGTGGGCAGCGGGGCCGGCATCAGGAAGGTCTCGACGCCGGCTGCGGTGAGGACCGCCGCGGTCTCCTCCGCGAAGATATCCGAGTTGTGCCGGGCGTCGTAGCCGACGACGGCGCGGGGCCGGGTGCCGGGGGAGGCCTGGGCGACGGCGCCGGTCAGGAAGGCGGTGAAGCCTGCGGCCGCGCGGCGCACCACCACGCGGTTCATCCGGTTCGGGCCGGGACCGAGG
>DASWAW010000349.1:0-5354 GCA_036390955.1 Arthrobacter sp. | reverse complement strand
TGAATTTCTGTGTCGCCGTCTTCATCAGTTCGCGCTTCTTGCGCAGGTTGACCTCAAAGGGTTGTACCAGGCCGACGGCCGCAAACGCGTCAAATTCCTTCTCGGCCAACACCAGCGCAGCCTGTGCGGCAAGATAGCGGGTCCGTGGGGTCCGTGCGCTCCCCGCCGAGGCGTCAATTGCGACGATCTTTCCAAGTTCGTCCAGATAGGATGTGCGATCGTTCTGCGCCTTCAGGATCTCGGCGATGCTGTTTCGCGTCTCCAGGTTGAGCTCCACCGGTTGGGGAAAATACCCCACATAGCGCCGGTACACCTCGAGCGCGCGGACGCTGTTGCCATCCTTGGCATGCAATTCCGCTGCAACCAGGAGAGCATCCCGTCTGATCTCGTCGTCTCGGGATTCCGTTTCGATGCGTTCATACTCATTGGCCGCGAGGGAGAGCTGATTGTTTTCCTTGTAGACTTGGGCGATCTTCTTGGTCACTTCGGGCTGCAACGGGTTCTCGGGGAAATTGGTGCGGAATCCTGTCAATACCGAGGCGGCCATCTTCCAGTCCTTGAGCTGGATCAGGGCCGCGGCAGCGTCATATTCGGCGGTCGGCCTGATTTTTGAGGTCGGTGCCGTGCGGCCAACCCGCAAGAAGTGGTCCGCCGCAGCACGATAATCCTGGGCCGCATTGGCCTGTTCCCCTTGCTTGTAAATCGATGCTGCGAGATTGTTTACCAGGGCGTCGCGCGTTGTATTTTCCGCGGGCAGCAGCGCCAATACTTTCTGATACGCGCTCTCGGCCTCGCTGTAGCGCGCGAGCTCGTAAGAGGTATGGCCGACGACCACCCAGGCATCACGGACGACATCACCATCGGCGCCTGGGAATGCCTCGATGAGCTTCGTCGCGGCGGCCCGCGCCTGTTCATATTCCTTCATGCCGTAGAGATCATCCGCGGCCGCCCCGAGGACGATCGCCGCCTTTTCGTGTTCCGGGAAGGCATCGGCAAACTTCAGCGAACTGCGGACGACCTCCCGTTTGTCCGCCTCCACGTCCTCCGGCCGGGCGGCGCCAAGTTGCTCCCGGTATGAGGAGACTGCCGCGTAGCCGGCCTGGGAGGATTTTTCGTGGGGCGGATAGCCATACGCGGTCTTCTCGAATTCCACGGCCGCTGCGCCGAACGACCGGTTTTCCAGCAGCAGGTCCGCCAATTGGTAGTTGATGGCGGGCGATACGTTGTCCGTGGGGAACGAGGTTAAAAAACCTCGATACCAGTGCCGCGCCTCTTCGAAATTCGCCGGTTTGGTTTCGGCCTGTTGCGGGTCCTGGAAGCAGGCATGATAATGGTTCGCCAGGTCGGTCAGGTTGGTTTTCAGAAAACCGATAACGTCCGGACGGTCGCCGGAAGCGAAATACTTCCAGTATTCGGCCTGCAGACCGTAGGTCGTGGCGAATTTCTTTTTGGAGTCAAGGACGAAACTGGGAAATCCGCCGGCAGCGTGGATTTCGATCACTCGCATGTGGAAGTTCGGCGCCGCCTTGTGGAACGGGTTACGGTCCGCGAAGGCGTTGTAGGCCGCGGCGGCGTCGGCGTAACGACGCTTATCGAAGTAGAATTCGCCGAGATTGCCGTATACGCTGTCCTCGAAACTGCGCTTCCCGTGGCGTGAGAAGTATTCCACCACGGAATCGGCGCCGCCGAGGTTGGAAAAACTCAAGCTGATGACGCGGAAGGTGTCATCCGTTCTCTTTCGTTCCTGCTCGTCCTTGGTCTGTTCGAAGTCGTATCCCACGGTCACTTTGTGGTCCATTAACGCGATGAACCACTGCAGGGCATCTTCATAGAGCTCTCGCTTGTAGAACGTCCAGCCCAGTTTGTACAGGGCCAGCTCGTAGAACGAGGAACGGGCACCGGTTTTCACGATGCCCGAATAGGCATTCTCGGCATCCAGGTAGCGCCTGCGCACAAAGAAGTATTCCGCACGCCGGAACTGCACTTCATCGATATAGCGAGACCGGGGATAGTCGCGGACCATCCGGTCCATGACCGCCATGGCTTCCTCGGTCTGCCCCAGTTCCTCATGTGCGCGGGACAGCTGGTACAGCACCTGGTCGTTGCGCTCGTACCGGGGGTATTCGTTGAGGAGCTTTTCGTAAAGTGCAATGGCCTCGCGAGTGCCTGCCCTTTCGAGATCATTGGCGCCCGGGACAGGAGTATCGGCGGCAGCCGCCATATTGTCCACCGGCCGCCTCATGGTTGCCCGTTTTTCAAAGTCCGCCTCGGACTCGTCGTGAACCGGAATATGCGCCAATGCCTGCTCCGGCGGTGCGACGACGACCGGAGCCACCTTTGGATGCGTCACGGGTTCCGGGGCGGGCAATTTCGGCGCCCGCCCGGCGGTCGCAGCGCCCGTCGTGAGGGTGCCGTATTCCTTTTGGATCTTCAGGTCGGCCAGACGACGAATGGCCTCGGGCGTCAAGGCGGAGTCCGGCGTGCCCTCCAGAAAGCGCTGATAACCCAGCATCGCTTTCTCAAGCCCGCCCTCGATCTTCTCCTCCTTGATCTCGGGTTGCACATTTCGCAACGTGGCAATGGTATTCCTGTCCCTGTCGCTGACCGAGGCGCACGCGGCCAGCATCAATGGCGCCGCGCATAGGAAAAATCGGGTCCTGTTCATTTACTCACCCTTTTCCTGGGTCTGGGCCCTGGTGGCACGGTCATAGCTGTCCGCCATGCCGAAGCGCGCCTTGATCTGGAACTCGGCAAGCCGCTCGCGACGCGCGGTGAGCTCGTTCACGGCCATGGTTTCAAGCATATGGCCCTGACGCGCCATCAGTTCACCCACCTTTTCCCGGGTCGCCAGGATCAGGGACCGTTGGCGGCGGATGACGTCGTCGTACCCTTCGTAGCTTTGGGTGGCGGCCTGACGGGTGCGCACAAAGGCGGCGTATTCCCTTTTCAATCGCTTCACTTCGACATTCAGGTCGCGAAGGTGCGTATAAGCCTCGGTGAGTCGACGGTCATAATCCGTATAGATATTCCAGTGCAGCACCCCTCGCAAGCGTGCGATGCGTGCCTCAACGTCGCCGGGTACGGCCGCGCCGCCGGCCGTCAACTTCCGTTCCAGAAGCGCAATCCGTTCACTGATGATCCGTTCCTCCGCGGTCGCCAGATAATCGGGTCTCGGGACCACCAGCATGGCCTTGAGCCGTTGTTCGATACGGTCCCGCTGCTCCAGGCGCAGACGCATCTGCGAGTCGAGCCGCCGGAATTCCCGGTCGATGACAGGAAGCAGCGGCTCGTAATAAGCCCGGCGTTGCGGAATGATCTCCTCGAAAGCGTCCAAATCTCTTTCCCAGGTGTCCAGCTTCGTGCGCAACTGCTCCAGGTCAAGGTAGTTTTTCAGGGATTCCTGAAAATCGTGGGAGGCCATCAAGTCAAGCAGGTAATATGTCTCGGGGGTGTGCGGAAGCTTGCGCAGCTTGACGACCCAGTCGGCATCCTGTTTCACTTCTTCCCGCACCAGGGCCTGGAGAAAATGACCTTCGCGGATGCTCTCGATGGATGCCCCGAGCTTGTCGACTTCGGCGCCAAACTTCTCCAGCGCGCTGCCATACGTCAATGCCGCCTTGCCGGTCACATTCAGCTTGCCATAAGCATAGGGGACGGCGAGCATGGCTTCCTGCACCGAGGCGTCCGTGACCTCTCTCGTCACGACAGTGCTCCAGGGCACCAGCGCCCGCTCGAATCGCCCCTGAGAGGCGTCCGCCCATCCCGAGCCCAGCAACGCCCGATCGGAGAATGGACCGTTCAGACGCACCCGGTCGAGCACCTGCTTGGCGCCCTCGAAATTTTTTTCATGTAACAGCTTGGACCCGAGGACAAGGTTCGCCTTGTCCTTGATTGCCAGCGTAAGCTCGTCATTGCTGTTGATCTGACCGGTACGGTCAAGATACTGGCGCCCCTCAAGCTCCTTTCCGTCCTTGATCAGCGCAATACCAAGGTTATACGCGGCAAAGCCTTGGAGGCTTTTCGTATCCTGGAGGTCTCTCAGAATACGCGCAGCTTCGGCAAACCGGCCGTTGGCCATGAGGATCTGTGCGCGCAGGAAATCCAGATCGCTGCGAATTTCCGGCGGAACGGCCCCGCTGATGCGCTCCACGGCATACAGGGCATTGACCGGCTGGTCTTTCTGAAAGTAGATCCGCGCCAGGCGGAAAATTGCCTCGTTGCGGACCGGTTCCTCGACGTTGCCCTCGATGACCGCTGTGATGGCGCGCCCGGCACGCTGGTGCATCCGGTATGCCAATTCGAAATCACCCACGTCAAACTTCGCCTGGTTGACATGGTAATGAAGGGTGTCGCGCTCGGGCTCGTCTACCCTGTAGTGCTGCACGAGCTCGGTGTCGAGCCTGGAGATGGCACCGAACCAGTCCCCTTGGAAGGCGTAATAGAGGGCCTCTCCGAAATGGAGGTCCTTCAACTCCTTCGGGGCGGACGCACCGGCCAACGCCGAAGGCGCGGAGAATATCAGGATCGTCAATAAAACAAACAGCCTGTTCATGTCCTACCTTTCAGTAAGGGTGATGCCTTGGGCGGCCAGAGACATCTCCACGATCCTGGGGCCCACACCCTTATTGACCGTGAAGCGCTCCGATTTTTGGAAATCAGCGCCGCCGCCGGTTTTGCCGATGACGGAGACCTGGAGGTTGTGCTCTCCTGACCGGACATTGCCGGTATAGATGCGCTGCACCCCCCCGTGTTGCAAGGCTTCGAGCTCCTTGAAGGTGTAAAGGTGACGGGCAACCGGCGTGCCGTCCAACTGGATCTCGACCGAGTCGAGACGGAAGGTCTCGCGGCCGGCCAGTGCTACGAATACCGCGACCTGCGTATTGGACGGATACAGCAGCTTCTCTTCAAGCTGATTCAGTTCCGCCGCGATGCTCAAGGCATCGCTCTTGATCTCCTGAACCTGCTCGTCCAGGCCCTTTATCTGCTCCCTGGAGATTTCCTGCCCGTAAGCGGCGGCGCTCAAAAGAAGCGCTGAAATCCCTAGAATGACCCCTCTCTGCCAGTAAGACATGTTTGCCTCCCCTGTTCTAATACTTCCCGACCAGATTGACGAACAGACCCTGGTGCGTATAACTCAGTTGTGTCAGATCATCCGAGAAATCGCTGAAGTTATAGCCGACTCCCGCCTTGATATGCTCGCCCACATTGCGGTAGATCCCCACCAACACCCCGCTGCGCCTGTCGTCCGCGTCGGGCAGGTCAAGCATGCGCACCTCGACCAATGCGTCCCATTGGTGGACGAAGTGCCAGTCTGCGCGCAGCACGTACAGGTTGGCCCGGCTGTCGAAGAACTC
>DASWAW010000348.1:0-4066 GCA_036390955.1 Arthrobacter sp. | reverse complement strand
CCCAGCTCAGCGCCAGCCCGGGTTCGCAGACCGGAAGCAGGATCCGGTGCCCTGCCGCGTGCAGCGCTCTCAGCAGGGGAAGGGTGGGCGGCTCGGACCCCACGCCAAGATAGGCGGCGAAGGTGCCTGGACCGCCACCGGTCAGCTCCGACGCCCAGGCGAGCCCGTGCAGGGCAATGCCCGCTCCGGCAGTCTGCAGCCCGGACTGCGTCAACGCGGCACGCCCGGCCCGGTGTCCTGCCCGGATCTCTTCCTTCGACGCCATGATGCCCCGTCCCTCCGTGTGATGCGGCCCTGAAGCAGCGGTTCCAGGCGGCCCGAATGATTACGCAATGTTTGGTCCCTCCGTTAGATTAGTCGAGTGACTACACCCAACGCTCCCGTCCGCAAGGCCGTCATTCCCGCAGCCGGCCTCGGAACCAGGTTCCTTCCGGCCACGAAGGCCATGCCCAAGGAAATGCTGCCCGTCGTTGACAAACCTGCCATCCAGTACGTCGTCGAAGAAGCCGTCAAAGTCGGGCTGAACGACATCCTGATGATCACCGGACGCAGCAAGCGCGCCCTGGAGGACCACTTCGACCGCGTCCCCACGCTGGAAGCCACCCTGGCGGCCAAGGGTGACACTGCCAAGCTCGAGTCCATCCAGGCTGCCAGCAATCTTGGTGACATCCACTATGTGCGCCAGGGCGATCCGATGGGCCTGGGTCACGCCGTCCTCCGCGCAAAGCAGCACGTCGGCTACGAGCCGTTTGCCGTCCTGCTGGGCGATGACCTGATCGACGCCCGCGACGACCTGCTGAGCACGATGATCGAGGTCCAGGCCAAGACCGGCGGATCGGTGATTGCGCTGATTGAGGTCGAGCCCTCTGAGATCAGTGCCTACGGCTGCGCCGACATCGAAGCGATCGGCGGCGAAGAGTACGTCCGGATCAAGCACCTGGTCGAGAAGCCTGACGTCAAAGATGCCCCGTCCAACCTGGCCATTATCGGCCGTTACGTCCTGCACCCCGCGGTGTTCGAGGTTCTGGAACGCACCGAGCCCGGCCGGGGCGGCGAAATCCAGCTCACCGACGCGCTGCAGGAGCTCGCCTCCGGTGTCGGCGAAGGCTACGGCGTGTATGGCGTGGTCTTCCGCGGCCGCCGCTACGATACCGGCGACAAGCTCAGCTACCTCAAGGCCTGTGTCCAGCTCGCTTGCGACAGTGACGACCTGGGCCCCGGCCTGCGTGAATGGCTGCCGGGCTTCGCCGCGACCCTCGCACCCAGCCTGACCAAGTAGTTCCGGTGGGGGGCAGCTTCAACTGGCCGGTCACACTGGAAAGCGGCGACCTCGTGTTGCGCCCGATCCGGTATCGGGACCGCAAGGAATGGACCGAGGTCCGCTCCCGGAACAGTGAGTGGCTTGCCCCCTGGGAAGCGTCCAACCCCATTCCCGGGGGCGGCCTTCCCGACTTCCGCCAGATGGTCCGTTCCCTCAAGTCCCAGGCCGCCCTGGCAACGGCCCTGCCCTTTGTGATTACCGAGTGGACGCCGGGTTTCCGGGAACCTGTGATTGTGGGGCAACTGACGGTGTCCTCCATCGTGTGGGGCTCGGCGATGATGGCAACGCTGGGTTACTGGGTGGACAAGGACCGGGCAGGCCGGGGAATTGCCCCGACTGCTGTTGCCCTGGCGACGGACTATTGTTTCCAGACCCTCGGGCTGCACCGGATGGAAATCAACATCCGTCCCGAAAACGCTCCCAGCCTGCGGGTGGTCGAGAAACTGGGCTTCCGCGACGAGGGCTACCGGCCGCGGTTCCTGCATATCAACGGGGAATGGGCCGATCACCGGACCTTCGCATTGACCTCAGAGGAAGTGCCGGAAGGGCTGCTGGCGCGCTGGCTCCAGAGCCGCCCGGCCTGACGGGCCGGCGCCTTCCTGACCAGCCCTTTCGTCGTAAATCCAGTCAATTGCCAGTTCCCCCGCGACACACCGTGGACAATGCGGCCCGGTGCCCCGGATTGCTCATACGGTTTTGATGTGGACTTCCCTCTTAGCAGCTCTGTGATCCTTGTCATTGCTGTTGCGCTCTGGATTGTGTGGGTCGCCCCCTACCTACTCCGGAACGGACACCACCACCTGCAGCCTGCGGGCGAGCTCGTGGCGGACGTCATCGATCGAGAAACAGCAGCCCCGCAAGCCGGGAACGTCATGAAGATGACCTCCCAGCAGGAGAACCCCATGACCAGTACCCAGCGCCCCGTGTCCGTCCCGGGAACCAGCGTGCTCGACGGCGGTCCCAGACCTGGCGGCCCCGGTTCCACTTTCAAGATCCGCTATGGCCGCCTGGCTCTGGCGCTGGCCGGTCTGCTCTCGCTGCTCACGGGGGTCGTGTCGGCAGCCCTGCGGATCTTCGGCCTCGGGTCAGTCTGGCTGCCCGCTGTGGCGTTGCTCGGCGCTGTGGCTGCCGTCTTTATGCTTCGCTGGCTCGCGGTCCGGGACCGACGCCGCAAGATGAACGCCGTGTTCCGCGAGGCCATGGGCGCACCGGCACGTCCGGTCCGGTCGGCCCCGGAGCGCACCCCGCAGCTTGAACCGGCCGAGGAACCCCGCGAACGTCCCGAGAGCCCGCTCTTTGACGCCCAGGCCGACACCGCAGAGCGCAGGCCGGCACCCAAGCCGCTGTCCGCCCAGGAACTCCGCCAGGCAGCCCTGGCGGAAGCCGCTGCCTCGGGCGACACCTCCGTCCGCGGCGCTGAGGCCTTCCGGAGCGCGGAAGAATCCAGCTGGGAACCGGTGGATGTCCCCAAGCCCACGTATGTGGAGGCACCGAAGGCCGAGCGGGCCGCGCCTGAGCCGCTTGACCTGCCGGAAGCCCCCAAGGCCGTCGGAAAGCCCTCGCTCAAGCAGGGCCTTACGCAGTCGCCGGCCGGCAGCACCGGCACGGACTCCGAATCGAAGCCCCTGGGCAAGGCGCAGAGTGCCCTGAGCAACCTGGACGACGTCCTGCAGCGCCGCCGGGCCTAATAAACCACGTCTTCCGGAGCCCCGGGCAGCCAGTCATGGCAGCCCGGGGCTCTTTTGCGCCCCGCCGACAAAATATCCTGCGGGCCAGACGGCCGGGAACCGGGTGCGGGCCGGTAGCCTCAGGGCATGACACGAATTTGCGTTGCCGGGGGAACCGGCCAGGTGGGCCGGGAAGTCGTGCGTCAGGCCGTCGCAGCCGGACACGGGGTGACTGCTATCTCCCGGAATCCGCCCCCGGCCGGTGCCCCGGTCCGGATCGACGGGGCGGAGTACTTCGCCGCGGATGTCACCACCGGGGAGGGGCTGGCAGCAGCGCTGGCCGGGGCCGGCGTCGTGATTGATTGCCTGGAGGGGCGGTCGGGAAAGGCCTTGAAGAACTTCGCCGACGGCGGCGCACGGCTGCTTGCCGCCGCGCAGGACGCCGGGGTGGGCAGGGCCGTAGTCCTCTCCATCGTCAATTGTGACCGCAGCAGCTTCGGCTACTACGCCTCGAAGGCGGCCAAGGAACAGGTTTACGAGCGGTCCGGGCTTGAGACCGTCGCGCTCCGGGCGACGCAGTTCCATTCCCTCCTCGCGGCGATTTTTGCTGCGGGGTCAAGACTGCGGATCATCCCTGTGGTCAAAGGTGCCCGGTTCCAGCCGATCGCGCCCGCCGACGTCGCGGCGGTCCTGCTCGAGGCGGCGCTTGCACCGGCCGGCCCGCGGCACAGCGTCCGGACCATTGGCGGCCCAGAGGTCGAGGAGATGGCGGAGTTCGCCCGCCAATGGAAGGCCGCCACCGGCTCCCGCGGACGGCCTGTCCGGTTTCCGCTGCCCGGTGCAATGGGCAAATACCTGCGCGCGGGGCTCAATTTGGTCCCGGAGGAACGCCACGCCGGTGAGACATTTCGCGGCTGGCTGGCAATGAACGCGGATAGTTTGTAGCCTAGGGACACCGGCAACGCCGTTCCTCCAGGACCGGCGTTGCTTCGGGGCTATAGCTCAGTTGGTAGAGCGCTTCGTTCGCATCGAAGAGGTCAGGAGTTCGAATCTCCTTAGCTCCACAAATTGCAGGGGT
>DASWAW010000347.1:0-3396 GCA_036390955.1 Arthrobacter sp. | reverse complement strand
GGCGTCGGGGCGGTCACGGCCAGACCCGCAGTGCGTCGTCGGTGTACCTGGCCATGAACCGGTTGGCGTAGGCGACCTGGTCCTCCGGTGCGTCATCGAAGGCCTTGAAGAAGGCTTTGAGCTCGGCCAGGTCGATCACCGGCTCGGGATCCTCATCGGTCTTCCGGGCCAGCGCCAGAATGCACGGGGCACCCTTCTTGGCGAGCTCGCCCATACCGATGCCCGACATGTGGCCATAGGAGTCGAACACCGACTCGATGATCGTGGCAGACGGGCCTGTCACCGCGGCGGCATTGCCGGCCGGCCAGGCGGTCTCGGTGACGCCCTCAGAATGGGCGAAGAAAGCGTGAACGATCGGTCCGGTCTTGCGGATTCGGATCTCTTCGTCGAACAGGGGAGTGCCGGCCCAAGCCAGATGCCAGCCCTGCGCGTAGTAGGCCATCCGGTGGATCGCCGACACAGCGAGATGACTGCCGGCCCTGGCGATCAGGAAAGCGGCGACGTCGTGGACGGAGACGGTGCTGGTCATCGGGCTTCTTTCGGGGGTGCGTCGGTCATGTCGAGGTTGGCGTACGCCCAAGCGAGGGCGTCGGGGTCGGTGCCGACATCACCGTCAACGACAGCGTCGAGCCGGGCCCGTATGGCCGTGGTCTCGGCATCGAAGCTGTGGAACATGGCCTTGACGGCGGCGTCCACGTAGACGATCTTGGGGTCGTGGTCCGTGCAGCGGGGCTCGCGCGTTTGGGACCCGGTGAGGGTGTGGAAGGTGGGGACGGCGCATTCCGTGCAGAAGAATCCGAGCTGCTCGGGGGTGAGGACCTCGTGGCCGTACTGGTTGCAGACCTTACAGATGCCGGAGCCGTTCCGGTAGTTCCGTGCCTCCCAGATGTGGCCCGGGCAGCCCAGGTACGCCTGGAGTTTCGCCCAGCAGGCTTCGTCGGCTTCTTCGACCGTGGCGCCCTGGCCCCGGAGGAAGGAGCCTTCCGGGAAGCATTCGACGAATGCGGTCGTGTATCCGGGGCCGTCACGGACGATGACGACACCGTTGGCGCCGCCCTGGATCCGGATGGCGCCGTAGTCGTGGGGTGAGGCGTAGCGGCCGTCGGGGTACAAGGAAATCTCCGTCATTCCCGTCATGTGTGCGGAACCGGTGACAGGGCTCACCGCGCCGGTGTGGGGAGCTGACCGTGCGGTCGGTAACATCAACGTCATGGCACAACGCGTAGTAGTAGAACTGACCGATGACCTTGACGGCTCCGAGGCGATTGAAACAATACGTTTCTCCCTCGACAGCGTCTCCTATGAGATTGATCTGAATGCCGGCCATGCCATTGAGCTCCGGGACTTCCTGGATCGGTTCCGCACGGCCGGGCGCCGTACCGGCGGGCGCGTTGCCAAGCAGCCTGCAGCCGCGGCCAGCGGCATTGACGCTAAGGCGGTCCGCCGCTGGGCCCTCGACAACAATGTGACGGTGAACATGCGCGGCCGCATCAAAGACGACATCGTGCGCCAATTCGAAGCGGCGAACGCCTAGCCAGTTCCCGGGCGGCCGCTGCCGCCGGACTATCTCAGATCAGGACTATCTCAGATCAGGACTACTGCAGCTCAGGACTATTGCGTGACGAGGACGTGATGTTCGCCGTCCTCGTCCTCCTCCGTTTCGGCCTCGGGGCAGAGTCCGATCATTGCCTGGACAAGGTTCGACGGCTTCGTGACGCTGAGGATCATTCCGATCCCGACTTCCAGCGACGGGGTCGTCAGCTCCAGCTCCACATCCGATGAGGTCTTGACCCCGAACGAATCCGTGGACTCGATGCCCAGTTCAACGGACAGCGTCCGGAACGGCAGGATGACTTCTTTCGTGCGGGTCTTCAGCAGCGTCACTGCCCCTGAAGTACCGCCCACGGCAGTAGCTTCCTCCTCGGTGACGACCTGCTCCAGAAGTTCCCAGAGCAGCTCCTCGCATTCGTTCTCCCGGATGTAGTCCAGGGCCTGGATGACCTCCAGGTAGTTCTCCCCGGTGGCCTTCAGGGTGATTCGCGGGCGGGTGCCGTCCGGGTTCGCGGGCAGGTTGAAGTTTTTTGGGACGGCGGCACTGAAGCTGAGGACGGCTTTCTCGTCGCCGTCGGGGTGGCTGGACAGGTAATTGTGGTCAAGTGTTTTCACAAGAACCCATGTGTGCGGAGCCCTGGCCACCCCTCACCGGCCGTACTTCCCGGACGCGCC
The DNA here is from genome assembly GCA_036390955.1 of Arthrobacter sp. Classification (GTDB taxonomy): domain Bacteria; phylum Actinomycetota; class Actinomycetes; order Actinomycetales; family Micrococcaceae; genus Arthrobacter. Next base: position 1,170 of record DASWAW010000347.1, on the reverse strand, counting down.
GGCGCTCAGATCCCCATGTCGTCGTGGATTCCGACAGTGGCGAAGCGGATCATTCCGTCCGAGTCGCGCCAGAAGTGCATGCGCCGTGCCGAAGCGGTCTTGATCTGCAGGGCGACCCGCCAGGCCGTCCCGTAGACGGGATGCTCAATGAAGTTGGACGCCCCCGGGAGTCCGCCGCGCAGGCGGTGCATGTCCCTGCCCGGCATGGAGTCGGCCAGGCCGGTGAGGACCTCCACGGCGACGGCGACGATCTTGGACCGGTCCACGCCCTGGATGTCGGCGACATCTTTGAGGAAGCCGTTCACGAACCCGTACGCGGCCAGCGGGGATTCGGTTTTAGACCCGGCGGGGATGCGGGTGGTCCATTCAAGGTAGACCTCGTGGCGGAACTGGTCCCCGGCGTCGGCGAACAGCGGGCTGTCGTCTGCCGCGTCGGTGATGTCGCGGGAGAGCTGGCGGGCCCGAGCCGCGCGGGAGCGTTCGGTGCGGTTCTGTTCCCTGAGGGTTTCGTTGAAGTGGAGCAGGCGGGCGTTTTCCACGGCCAGATCGTCGGCTTCCGCCATGTCCCGGCCGTGGTCCTCGACCATCTCGGCACGTTCGCGGGTCATCAGGGCCACACGCACACGGAGCCGCTCGAGCTCTGCGCCGCCGAACGCAGGGGAAGGCACAGGGATCTCCGGGCGGGCGGTGGATTCCTGGCGGAGAGCCTCGAGTTCACGGGTCAGGCGCATGTTCTCGCCGGACAGGTGCTCGAACCGGGTCCGGACCGTGTCCAGGGCGGTGAACACTTCATCGACGGCCGGGTGGGCGTGCGCGGCGGGCGCAGGCAGCGGCCCAGGTGTGGCCAGGACTGTTGGAGGTGCGGCGGGCTTGTTAGCCGGCGGTGAGGGCACCGGAACAGGTGCTGCATGAACGGGGGCCGGGGCTTCGGGCGCGGCGGCAGCCGGGTCATAACGGATCCACGGGTCCCCGCCGACGATGAACGGAAGCGCCTCAGAAACCGTCGCCGGGTTGGTGACGGTGCTGAGCTTCCAGGCCTTCCCGTCAGCCTTGCCGGAAAGGTCGACGCGGACGGCCACGACAGCGCCCACAGGGCCTCCGGAGGCGTGCCGGACCGACAACCCGGGAAACAGGGTCACGGCCTTTACAGAGGCAACCAGGGCCGGAACA